>NZ_JBJGZP010000002.1:0-238817 GCF_054050555.1 Blastococcus sp. SYSU D00695
CCCCCCCCCCCCCCCCCCCCCCCCCCCCCCCCCCCCCCCCCCCCCCCCCCCCCCCCCCCCCCCCCCCCCCCCCCGCCGGGGGGCAGCGGGGCCCGTCAGGCGAGGTGTCCCGCCCGGGTCGACGTGCCCGCCGGCTCCGTCCCGCCGGCCGCCGGGCCGCCGTACGGGGGCGGGGGCGTGGGCTGCGCCGGGGCTCCGCCGGACGGCGGGACGGACCGGGCCCCGCGGGCGGCCAGCGCCACGAGGAGCCCACCGGCCAGCGCCAGCAGCGCACCGATGCCCAGCAGCGTCCACGAGAACCAGGTGAGCCCCGGCAGCGTGGCCCCCACCCGCACCTGCGCGTCGATGCCCGCGGTCCCGTCGGCCCGCATCACGACGAGCGTCCAGTCGCCCTCGGTCGGCTCCCAGTCGAGGGTCCGGGTCCCGCTGCCCGAGGCCGACACGGTCCACACGTCCGCCTCCGCCGGCGGCACGGCCGGGGCGTCGCCGGGGACGTCGCGCAGCCCCCGCACCAGGTCGCGGTCGTCGTCGTCGCGGACGGCCAGGTGGTCCAGCCGGCTGCGCCCGACGCCGTCGAGGTACCCGGACACGTCGGCCGTCGGCCCGAGGCCCACGAAGAGCTCGGTGCCGGGGTCGACGGGAGCGACCTCGAGCCGGGCGGTGCCGAGCACGTCGTCGACGACCCAGTCCAGGCCGTCGCCCTCCAGGCGGATGCCGTCGCTGGTGACGGCGTACCGGGCGCTGACGAGCTCCGCGTCCGGGGAGAGCAGCCAGCCGTCCTCGCGCTGCGTCTGGTCGGCCCACAGCAGGGTGCCGCCGGCGCCGACGAACCCGGTGGCCGTGGCGAGCAGCAACGCCCCCGCGACGAGGGTCACGACGCGGCCGGCGGACCAGCCCGACCGTGCGGCCGGCGCCGGTGCGGGGCCCGCGGCCGGCGCGGGTGCGGCACCCGCGGCCGGGCCGGCGACGGGTGCGGGAGCGGGGCCCGCGGGGAGCACCGCGCCGCCGCCCCCGGGGCCGGCCGGCGCGGGACCGGCGGGCAGCGAGCCGGGGTCGGCGCCGCCCATGTCCAGCCGGAACGGCGGGTAGGCGTCGGTCATCAGGCCGACGTACGCGGCGACGCGCAGCACCCACCGGTCCATGCCCAGCACGAAGTCGTAGAGCGCCCGCGGGTAGCGCCCGGAGAACAGCAGGACGACGGCGGCGACGACGACGAGCAGGGTCACCAGGCCCCCGAACCCCCAGCCGTCGTCCCAGGCGCCGTCCCCGCCGGCACCGAGCCAGAGGCCGCCGCCGATGAACACCGCCAGCACCAGGTAGTGCGGCAGCGCCAGAAGCCACCACTTGACCAGCACCAGGCCCCGGGAGAGCCGCTCGGGGTAGGGCACGTCCAGGTGCGCCGGGTAGTCCGGCACGTCGGCGAGGGTGAACGGGGGGTACCGGTCGGTGCCCAGCGCCGCGTAGCCGTAGTAGTGGACCCGCCACGTCCAGCGCAGGACCCCGACGCCGTACTCGAACAGCGCCCGCGGGTAGCGCCCGGTCACCAGGATCGCGAAGAACGCGACCACCGAGACCACGACGAAGCCCAGCCACAGGAACGCCAGCACCACGTAGTGCGGGACCAGCAGCAGCCACTTCACCAGCCACAGCCCCCGGGACAGGGGCTCCTCGAGCGACGCGTCGACCCGCACGGGGTACGGCGTCCGGTGTCGGTCCACCTCGGTCACGTCGTCCTCCTCTCCGCCCCGCTGCACCGGGGACGGCTGCGCCCGGACGTCCGCGCCCGGGCAGCCAGCAGTCCTCCTCGAGCCTCGCGACCGCCGCGGCCGGCCCGGTACGTCCGCAGGGCGCATCACCCCCGGGACGTTCGTCACCGCGGGTGGTGACGGCGGTCCCCGGGTGGCGGACCGGCCGCCGCCCGAGGCTGGGACCAGCGCGCACCGAGGAGCTGCCATGCCCAGCACCACCCGCACAGCGCACCGCCGGACGCCGACCGACGCCCTGGAGGAGGCCGCCGACCTCGCCCGCCTGGCCCCGTCGGTGCACAACACCCAGCCGTGGCGGCTGGTCCTGCGCCCCGACCGGCTCGACCTGCGGGCCGAGCGCACGCGGCAGCTGCTGTCGCTCGACCCGCTGGGGCGCGAGCTGGGCCAGAGCGTCGGCGCCGCGCTCCTCAACGCCCGGGTGGCGCTGGCGGCGGCCGGGTGGGCCGTCCACGTCCAGCGGTGGCCCGACCTCGCCGACCCCGACCTCGTGGCCGTGGTCCGCCCGGTCGAGGGCCCGGCGGACGCCGCGCTGGCCGCGCTGGCCCCGTACGCGCGGGACCGGCACACCAACCGGCGGCCCTTCACGGGCGAGACGGTCCCCGACGAGCTGCTGGACGCGTTCGCGGCCGCGGTGGCCGCCGAGGGGGCCGAGCTCGTCCCGGTCCGCGCCGCCCGGCACCGCGAGCTGGTGGCACGCCTGACCCGGCAGGCCGACGCCCTGCAGAACGCCGACCCCGCCTACCGGGCCGAGCTCCGGCACTGGACGACGCGCACCCCCGGCCAGGGCGACGGCGTGCCGGCGGTCGTGGTGCCGCACGTCCCCGGCCGCCGGCACGACGACCTGCCGATCCGCGACTTCGACGTCGCCGGTGCCGGCGCGCTGCCCGCGCAGACGCACTCGACGGCCGAGCAGACCGTCGTGCTGCTGGCCACCCCGCGCGACGACCAGCGGGCCTGGCTGCACGCCGGCGAGGCGCTGGAGCGGCTGCTGCTCGTGCTCACCCGCGACCACTGGGTGGCCAGCCCCCTCACCCAGGCCGTCGAGGTGCCCCTGACCCGCACCCGGCTGCGCGCCGCGCTGGCCTGGCACGGGCACCCGCAGAGCCTGCTGCGCATCGGCCGGGCGGAGTCGACGGCGGGGACGCCCCGGCGGCCGCGCCAGGACGTCGTCGACAACAGCACCCGGCCGCCACCCCCGCCGCCGCCGGTCCGCTCCGAGCGCCCCCCGCGGGACCGGGAGCGGCGGCCCGTGCCCGACGGCCGCGGCGGGACGACGTGGCGGTGACCCGCCCGGGCACGCTGACGCGCGGCACCGACCGCGTCCAGGCGCTGTCCCGGCGCACCGCCGTGCTGCTCGTCGTGCTCTCCGTGCCGCTGGCCTGGGTGCTCGGTGCGGCGGCGGCCGACGGCATCCGGGCCCGGACCGCCGAGGAGGCGGCCGAGCGCACCCGGGTGACCGCCGTGCTGCTGGAGGACGCGCGGGAGGGTCTGGCGCCGCCGACCGGGGTCGCCGTCCCGGCGACGTGGACGGCGCCGGACGGCAGCCGGCGGGAGGGCGAGGTCCGCGCCGGGTCGGACGCCCACCGGGGCCGGTCGCTGAGCATCTGGGTGGACGGCCACGGCGACCTGGTGCCGGCGCCGCTGCCCGCCGGCCTCGCGCCCGTCCAGGGGGTGGTCGCCGGGCTGCTGGTCGTGGGGTTCGCCGGCGCCCTCGGCGCGGGCGCGCACGCCGCCGTCTGCCGGGCGCTGGACCGCCGCCGGGACCGGCAGTGGACGGCCGGCTGGGCGCGGGTGGAGCCCCTGTGGGCCGGCCGCGCCTCGTACGGCGACCCCTGAGCGCGGGCCGGTCTCAGGGTCGACGACGACCGGTCCGATGGTCGTCGTCGACCCGCGCCCGGGTCGAGGGGACGGCGAGCAGGGGACGCGGCGCGGGCGGCGCGAGCGCGCTCATCGGCGCAGCCGCGATCGGCACCGGCCGGGCGGCTGGCGGTTCACGGCGACCTCCGGGGGCGGGGAGTCCCACGGTCGCGGGTGCTCCTCCGCCCTCGCCGGGAGGTGGCTGTGGGTCGGCTGGGAGCCGGGGCCCCCGGGCGGTCAGCTGCGGCCGAACAGCCGGCGCCACCACGGGGTGCGGGCCGGCGCCGACGGGGGCCCGGGCGCCGGCGGGGGCGCGGGCTCGTCGTGCACCGGCCGGGCGGCCGCGGCCGGGGTCGCCGGGGCCGGGGGTGGCGACCGGTGCGCGCTCTCGTCGGCGCGCGCGTGCGCCAGGTAGTGCTGCAGCGCGAGCGGGTCGGCGGCGTGCCCCCGGGCGACGACGTCGTGCCGGGCCTCCCACTCGGCCGCGAGCTTCTCGGCGGTGGTCATGTCCGCCGGTGGGACGGCGTGCTGCCGCTTCGCGGGCTCGGTCACGGCTCGGTCCTCCTCGGGTCGGCTGTCCGGCTGACCGGCCCACGGTCCCGCCGGTCGCCCGCCCCGTCGAGAGCGCAACGGTCCACGGCGGCGGGACCAACGGCCCGGGCGGTGCTCAGCCCGCGGCCGGGGCGGGCGCCGGCCGCGCCGCCGGCGCCGGGCCGTCGGGCTCGGCGGCGCGCGCCCGCGGCAGGTGCACGACCATCACCGGGCAGGGCGCGTGCACCGCCGCGTGCAGCGCCACGGAGCCCAGCAGCATGCCGGCCAGCCGGCCGGTGCTGCGGCTGCCGACGACGAGCAACGCCGCCCCGTCGGCCTGCTGCACCAGGACCTCGGCGGGCGCCCCGGTCAGCACCAGCACCCGCGCCGCGGCATCCGGGCCCAGCGCCTCGGTCACGAGCCGGCCGAGGCGCGCCCCGGCCTGCCCGAGGGTCTCCGGGACCGGCGGCACGGGAACGGCGTACAGGTCGCTCCAGTACTCCGCCGCCTGGTGGACGGCGACGACCTCGAGCTCGGCGCCCAGCCGCCGCGCCTCCTCCGCCGCGCGGAGCAGCGCCGCGCGCGACACGTCCGACTCGTCGACCCCGACGACGACGCGCGGCGGTGGCTGGACCGCGGCCGGGTGCACCACCACGACCGGGCACGGCGCGGCCGCGGCGCAGTGCAGGGCGACCGACCCCAGCAGGGTGCTGCGCACGCCCCCGCGCCCCCGGCTGCCCACCACCAGCAGGGCGGCACCGCGCGCGGCGGCCAGCAGGTGCTCGGCGGGCGCACCGGCGCAGACGGTGACCTCGGCCGGGACCTCCGCGGCGCCGGGCGACGCGGTCACGGCCGGGTCGGCGCGCACCTCGTCGAGCAGCTCCCGCGCCAGGGACTCCGTGTCCGCGCGCAGGTCGTCCAGCCGGCGCGGGTCCACCAGGTACGGGTCGGCCCAGTAGAGGTCGACGGGGTAGGCGCTGACCAGCTCCAGGGTGGCCCCGGCCCGCGCCGCGGCACCGAGCGCCCACACCAGGGCGGCCCGCGCGCCCGGCGACCCGTCGACGCCGACCACCACGCGCGCGGCGCCCGTCCCGTCCGCCGCCCGGCCGGTGTCCGACTGTGCCTGCTCCGTCACCACGGCGCTCCTCGGTTCCCCGCCCGGTCGGTCGCCGGGCCCCGGTCCCAGCGTCGCGGCGCACCGGGGTGCGCGGAGGTGGGCCGACGTCCCCGGGGCCGGGGACCTTCGGCCCACCCGGGGTGGGCCGTCGGGCCGGGTCCGGGCCGCGGCGGCGGACCTAGCGTCGGCACGGTGACGACGACCACGCGGGTGCACGCACCGCGGACCGCACGGCCGCCGGCGGCGTTCCGCCGCGGGATCGCCGCCGCCGGGCTGCCCGACCCCGCCCCGGACCCCGTCCCGGTCGGCGAGGCCGACCTCGCCGGCCTCCCGCACCCGGTGCGGCGGTACCTGCACGCGATGGGCGTCGTCGGCCGGCCGCGGACCCGCTCGTTCCGGGCGCACCTGCGCGGACGGTTCCGGCGCCGTCCCGGCGGCCCGTGGATGCCGTGCGACGCCTGGCAGTACAACACCGCCGACGAGGTCGCGCGGCTGTTCCGCATGCGCCTGCTGCTGGGCGGGGTGGTCCCTATGTGGGGCTGGGACACCTACCGCCGCGGCTCCGGCCGGATGCGCGGGAGGCTCCTGGGGCTGGTGCCCGTCGCCGACGGCTCCGGTCCGGAGCTCGACACCGGCGAGCTGGTCACCTGGCTCGACGACGCCCTCCTGATGGCGCCGGGCATGCTGCTCGACCCGCGGGTCACGTGGGACGCCACCGGGGAGGACTCCTTCCGCGTCACCGTGACCGACGGTGGCGCCACCGTCGGCGCCGACGTCCTGCTGGACGCCGACGCCCGTCCCACCGACGTCCGCACCGACGACCGCTGGGCCGACCTGCCCGAGGGACTCGTCCGGGCCACCTGGAGCACCCCCGTGCTGGAGTGGGCCGACGTCGGCGGGGTCCCCCGGCTGGGTCGCGCCTGCGCGGTGTGGCACCTGCCCGACGGGCGGGAGCTGCGCTACGCCGAGCTGGCCCTGGTCGACCTCTGGCCCGACGTCTCCGCCGGGAGGGCCGCCTCGTGATCCCCGCGCTGCTGACCGCGGCGGGCACCGCCGCGCTGGCCTCCGAACTGCTGCACGCGACCCGGAACTGGGGCGCGACCCACGGCGAGGCCGCCCGGACGCTGCCCGGGGACGAGCTGGTGCCCGGCCCGGCCGAGGAGACGACCCTCGCCGTCACGGTCGACGCGCCGGCGGAGGCGGTCTGGCCGTGGCTGGTCCAGATCGGTCAGGACCGCGGCGGCATGTACAGCTACGACCGGGTGGAGGACCTGCTCGGGCTGGGCATCCACTCCACCGACGAGGTCCGCGAGGAGTGGCAGCACCTGGCACCCGGTGACCGGGTGGTCGTGGTCCCCCGGGGCTACGGGCCGATGCCCGAGGGGTACGCCTTCGGCGTGGCGCAGGTCGTGCCCGGGCGGGCACTCGTGCTGCGCCAGGCCCCGCCCGAGCACCCCTGGGACTCGGTGTGGTCGTTCCACCTCGTGCCGCACGGCCCCGGCCGGTGCCGGCTGCTGTCGCGTTCGCGCACGCACCGGCCCCCGACGCGCGGGCTGCGCGTGGCCACCCGCGTCCTGGAACCGGTGACCCTCGTGATGACCCGCCGGATGCTGCACGGGATCGCCGAGCGCGCCGAGCGGCGCGCCGCCGAGGGACCGCCCGTCGCCGCGGTGGCCCCCGGCGCCCGCTGAGCTCACCCGGCGACGTCCCGGCGGCGGAAGGCCGCGACGGCGAGCGCGGCCAGGACGGCGACCGTGCCGGCCGCCACCGCGACCCCCGGCCAGGAGACGCCGGTGACGAGCGGCACGTGGCCGGAGTACTGCGCGAACGGCGAGAGGTCGCGCAGGGGCCGCAGCCACGCCACGAGCGGCGCGAGCCCGTTGACCAGGTAGGCCAGGACGGCGACCGACGCGGCCACCGCGCGGGCGGCGGCGGGCCGGCCGGTGGCGGCGCCGACCGCGGCCGCCAGCGCGCCGAAGACGCATCCGAGCAGGCCGAGGTGGAGCGTCGCGGCCGCGACCCGGGCGACCGGCAGGTCCAGCCCGGCGAACACACCGGCCCCGACGAGCGCGAGCCCCGCCGCCGTCGCCAGCACGGCGACCCCGGCGACCATCGCGGCCATCCGCTCCAGCACGACCCGGGTGCGGCTGACGGGGTCGGCCAGCAGCAGGTCCAGCGAGCGGCGCTCCTCCTCGCCGGCGATGCCGTCGGCCCCGGCGAGCACCGCGAACAGGATGACCAGCAGCGGGCCGGTCAGCCCCAGGAACTCCGCCTGCACGTAGCCCACCGGCGTCGAGATGTCGGTGACCGCCAGCAGCGACCGCAGCACCTCGGGCAGCCGGTCCACCAGGTCGGCGACCGAGGACTGCCCGCGGATGCTGGGCCACAGCGACCCGTACAGGGTGACCATCGCCGCGAGCCCCAGCGCCCACAGGGTCAGCCGGCGGCGCTGCAGGCGCAGCGTCTGGGCGGCCACGGCTCCCGGGCGCGGCCCCCGCAGCGCGACGCGCGGGCCGGCCACGGGCCCCGTCGGCGCGGGGAGCAGGTCAGGCAGCACCGGGGGCCTCCGCGCCGTAGTAGGCCAGGAACGTCTCCTCGAGGTCGGCCTCGGCGACCTCGAGGTCGAGCAGGCGGTGGCCGGCCAGCCGGGCCACGAGCCCGTCCAGGGCCGAGGCCGGCGCGCTGCAGGTCAGCGTCGTGCCGCGCACCTGGACCCCGCGCAGCCCGGGGACGGCGGCGAACCCGTCGGCCGGCACGGGGTCGGCGAAGCGGGCGCGGACCCGGTGCAGCGACCGGGCGCGCAGCACGTCCATCTCCTCCACCGCGACCAGCCGCCCGGCCCGCAGCACGCCGATGCGGGACGCGCTGCGCTGCACCTCGCCGAGCACGTGCGAGGACAGCAGGGCGCTCCCGCCGCCGGCCGTGTGCTCGGCGAGCATGGCCTGGAACTCCTGCTGCACCAACGGGTCGAACCCGCTGGTCGGCTCGTCCAGGACCAGCAGCAGCGGCTGGGACATGAAGGCCAGCACCACCGCGAGCTTCTGCCGGTTGCCCTTCGACAGGGTCCGCGCCGGGCGGTCCAGGTCCAGGTCCAGGCGGTCGGCGACGTCCCACGCGGGCCGCAGGTCGTCCTGCCCGCGCAACCGGGCGGTGGCGCGCACGTGCTCGCGGCCGGTCAACCGGTCGTGCAGGGCCGGCTCGCCGGACAGGTGCCCGACGTCGCGGTGCACCCGGGCGGCCTCCCGCCAGGGGTCGCGGCCCAGCACCCGCACGGTGCCCGCCGTGGCGCGGACGAAGCCCATGAGGACCCGCAGCGTGGTCGTCTTCCCCGCGCCGTTGGGCCCGAGGTAGCCGAGCACCTCGCCGCGGCGCACCTGCAGGTCCACGTCGCGCAGGGCGACCGTGCGGCCGAAGCGCTTGGTCAGGCCGGCACACGAGACGACGACGTCGGCGGCCCCTCGCCCGTGCTGCTCCACGTCTCTCCGTCCGCTGGCTCCCGGCCCGGTCCGGCGGGGCGCGCCCGGGCGGCTCCACGGTGCCCGCCCGCGCCGGCGCCGTCCCGGGGCCGGAGGTCCCGCCGGGCAGGGACCAGCGGCCCGGCACGGCCCCCGGCGGAGGGACGGAGGTCCCGCGCCGCCCGGTCCGGCGACCCTGGGACCCGCCCGGCCCGGTGCCTAGCGTCGGTCCCAGCCGGCCCGAGGAGGAGAACGTGCAGGTCCGAGACGTCATGACGCGCGACGTGGTCACGGTGGGACCGGACACGTCCGCCAAGTACGCCGGCGAGGTGCTCGCCGACCGCGGGTTCGCCGCCCTGCCGGTCGTGGACGCCGACGGGTCGCTGGTGGGCATCGTGGCGGAGGCCGACGTGCTGCGCGACCGCCTCCCCCGCGACCCGCGGCTGCACCTGCGCCGCGAGCCCGGGCCGGAGCCGGGCCGGGTGCTGCCCCTGCTGGTGCGCGGGGTGATGACCGCGGACGTCGAGACCGTCGCCCCGGAGGCCGACCTGTCCGACGTGGCCCGGCTGTTCGTCGACGACCGGCTGCGCAGCGTGCCGGTCCTGGACGGGTCGCGGCGACTCGTCGGCATCGTGAGCCGGCGCGACCTGCTGCGCGCCCTGGTGCGCACCGACGAACGCATCCGCGACGACCTCCTCGACCTCGTCGAGCGCTACACCGGCGAGACGGGCGCCTGGGACGTCGAGGTGACCGAGGGCGTCGCCAGGATCCGGCGCACCCGCGGCCGGTCCCCGGACGCGCCGGGCACCGAGGAGCGCACGCTCGCGACCCTGGCCCGCACGGTCGGCGGGGTGGTCGCGGTCGACGTCGTCCCCACCGCCGTCCCCCTGGGCGGTGCCCGGTGAGCCGGCTGCGGGTGCTCGTGACCGTCGCCAGCCGGCACGGGTCCACGCGGGAGATCGGCGCGGCCCTGGCCCGGGACCTGGTCGCGGCCGGGGCCGCCGCGGGGCGGGAGGTCCGCGCGACCGCCGTGCCCGTGGAGAACCACCCCGACCCCACCGGCCACGACGCCGTCGTCCTCGGCAGCGCCGTGTACGCCGGGGGGTGGCTGCCGGCCGCGCGCGAGTTCGCCACCGCCTCCGCGGCGGTGCTGCGGTCGACCCCCCTGTGGCTGCTGTCCAGCGGCCCGATCGGCGCCCCACCGTTCCCCGACTCCGAGCCCTACGACGCCGCGACCCTGCGGGACCTGCTGTCGCCGCGCGGGCACTGGGTGCTGCCCGGCCGCCTCGACCCGGCGCGGCTCTCGTTCGCCGAGCGCGCCGTCGTCACCGCCATGCGCGCGCCCGTGGGCGACGCCCGGGACTGGGCCCTCGTCCGGGCCTGCGCCGACGAACTGGTGGGCGCGCTCGCCGGGGTCCCGTCCACGCCGGCGCCCGCGGCGGGGTCCTGAGCCGGCGCCCCGCCCGGACGAGAACACGAGGATGCCCATGTCCACGACGCCCGACCCCGTGCTCGTGCCGCTGACGCCGGGCGAGTGCCACCGGCTGCTCGGCACAGCGCCCATCGGCCGGCTGGCCTTCACCGTCGGCGCGCTGCCCACGATCGAGCCGGTGCACTTCGCCGTCCGCGACGACGAGGTGCTGATCCCCACCCGCCGCGGCAGCAAGGTGCAGGCGGCCAGCCGGGGGGCGGTCGTCGCGTTCGAGGTCGACGACGTCGACGTCGCCACCCGCACCGGCTGGAGCGTCACGGTCGTCGGGCCCAGCCGCGTCCTGTCCGACGCCGGCGAGGTGGCCGCCCTGCACGCCGCCGGTCTGGCACCCTGGGTGCCGGCGGGGCAGGCCTGCGTGGTCGCGGTGCGGATCAGCCGGATCACCGGCCGGCGGCTGAGCCGGCGACTGGACGTGCCGGGCGGCCCGGACCGCGCCACCCCCGGCGCGGTCCCCGCGCCCCGCCTCGCCGCCGGCGGGTGAGCTCCCGCACGGTCGCGGGACGGGCCCCGGGGAGACTTGACCGGCGCCCCGCCCGGTGCCAGCGTCGCCGGATCAGCGGTGATCGACCGGCGGGGACGGGAGCATGGGCGACCAGAGACGAGCCGGGACGTCACCGGGCCGGGACGTGCTCGCGGGCATGCGGCTCACGGAGCTGATCGACGAGGTCCAGGAGCGACTGAGCGCCGTCGCCCGCACCCAGGAACGGGTGCAGGGCCTGCTCGACGCGTTCCTCAGCGTCTCCACCGGGCTGGACCTGGACAGCACGCTGCACCGCATCGTCGAGGCGGCCGTCGGGCTGGTCGACGCCCGCTACGGGGCGCTCGGCGTCCTGGGCGCGCACGGGGGCCTGTCGGCGTTCATCCACACCGGCCTGGACGACGCGACCGCCGCCCGGATGCCGCACCTGCCCGAGGGCAAGGGCGTGCTCGGCCAGGTGATCACCGAGCCCCACGCCCTGCGGATCGCCGACCTGTCCACCCACCCGTCGTCGGTCGGCTTCCCCGAGGGGCACCCGCCGATGCGCAGCTTCCTCGGCGTCCCCGTGCTCGTCCGCGGCGAGGTCTACGGCAACCTGTACCTCACCGAGAAGCGCGACGGCGCGTTCACCGCCGAGGACGAGGCGGTGCTCACCGCCCTGGCCGGCGCCGCGGGCATCGCCATCGACAACGCCCGCCTGTTCGAGGAGGCGGAGCTGCGCCGCCGCTGGGTCTCCGCCGCCGGGGACGTGCGCGAGCGGCTGCTCGGCGACGCGTCCCCGGCCGCCGCGCTCGAGCTGATCGTGCGCCGGGTGCGGGAGCTGACCGACGCCGACGCCGCCTGGCTGCTGGTCGGGCCCGACGCCGGGGACGGCCGGTTCGAGGTGCGCGCCCAGGCCGGGGACGACCTCGACGACGTGACCGGCTCCCGGCTGCTGCCCGAGGAGGCCCCGGTGCTCGCCGCGTTCGCCGAGGTCCAGTCGGTGGTGACCGTGGACGTGAGCGGCCTGGCCTACGACGGGCCCAACGCCCACGTGCCGTGGGGCCCGTGCATCGGCGTCCCGCTGCCGGGTGGCCAGGCCGAGGACGGGCTGCTGGTGGTCGCCCGTCGCGCGGGCGGGCGTCCGTTCGAGCCCGCGCTGGCCGCCCTGATCGGCACCTTCGCCGACCAGATGGCGGTGGCCCTGGACCTGGCGACCCAGCAGCGGACCGCCCGCCGCCTCGACGTGTTCGAGGACCGCGACCGCATCGCCCAGGACCTGCACGACCTGGTCATCCAGCGGCTGTTCGCCGCCGGCCTCAGCCTGCAGTCGGTGCTCCCCCGGGTCTCGGACCTGCAGGCGCAGCGCCGGGTCCGGGACGTCGTGCACCAGCTCGACGAGACCGTCCGCGACATCCGGACGACGATCTTCGACCTGCACACCGCCGAGGACGCCGACGCCGGCCGGAGCCTGCGCCGCCGCCTGCTCGACGTCGTCACCGAGACCGCCGGGCCCGACCTCGCCACCGCCGTCCGCATGTCCGGGGCGGTCGACAGCCTCGTTCCCGCTGAGCTGGCCGCCGACCTGGAGGCCGTGACCCGGGAGGCGGTCAGCAACGCCGCCCGCCACTCCGGCGGCCGGCACGTCACCGTCACCCTCGACGTCGCCGACGAGGTCGTGCTGGAGGTCCTCGACGACGGGCGCGGCATCGACCCCCGCGCCGCCCGCAGCGGGCTGCGCAACGTGACCGCGCGCGCCGAGCGGCGCGGCGGCGGCGCGTGCGCCGAGGCCCCCCCCGAGGGCGGCACCCGCCTGCGCTGGTGGGCGCCCCTGCGCTGAGGACCCTGCGCTGAGGACCCTGCGCCGAGGACCCTGCGCCGAGAGCCGGCCGCCTAGCGGCCCGGGGTCGACGACGAGCCGGAGGCGCGCAGCTCGGTCGCCAGGACGGCGGCCTGCGTGCGCCGCTCCAGCCCCAGCTTGGCCAGCAGGTGGGACACGTAGTTCTTGACCGTCTTCTCGGCCAGGAACATCCGCTCGCCGATCTGCCGGTTGGTCAGGCCCTCGCCGATGAGCTCGAGCACGGTCCGCTCCTGGTCGCTGAGCTTGGCCAGCGGCCCGCTCGGCTCGGCGGAGCGGCGCATCCGCTCCAGGACGGCGGTGGTCGCGGTCGGGTCGAGCAGGGACCCGCCCGCGGCGACGGTCCGCACCCCGCTGACCAGGTCCTGGCCGAGGATCTGCTTGAGCAGGTACCCCGAGGCGCCGGCCATGATCGCCTCGAACAGCGCCTCGTCGTCGCTGTAGCTGGTCAGCATGACGACCTTGAGCTCCGGCATCCGGGACCGCAGCTCCCGGCACACCGAGACGCCGTCCCCGTCGGGGAGCCGCACGTCGAGGACGGCGACGTCCGGGCGCAGCGCCGGGACGCGGGCCAGCGCCTCCGCGGCGTTCTTCGCCTCGCCGACCACCGAGATGCCGGGGTCGCTGCCGAGCAGGTCGGCGACGCCGCGGCGCACGATCTCGTGGTCGTCGAGGAGGAAGACCCGGATGGGGGCCCGGTCGTCGTCCACTGCTCTCGCTCCGTCCTGCCGCGCCGGGGCGGCCGTGGTCGGTCACCGGGCGACCGGCGACGTGCCTGCCCCCAGGCTAGGTGGCGGCCGGGCGCCGCGGTGCGGGGCCGGGCTCCCCCGCCCGGCGCCGACGGACGTGGGACCTGCGGGAACGGGACCTCCGTCCCTGCCCGCGCCCGCGGCCGGACCGGAGGCTCGCAGCGTCCGGCCCCGTGCCGGGAGGACCCAGGAGACCACCGTGCTGACCGCCCACCTCGACCGGGAGACCGTGCGCGCCGCCGTCGCGCTGGCCAACCGCGCGCCGTCCGTGCACAACTCGCAGCCCTGGCGCTGGCGGGTCGGGCAGTCCACCGTGCACCTGTTCGCCGACCCGGACCGGGCGCTGCCGGTGACCGACCCGGACGGGCGGGGGCTGCTGCTCAGCTGCGGCGCCGCGCTGCACCACCTGCGGGTGGCGCTGCGGGCCGCCGGCTGGGCGACGCGGGTGCACCGGCTGCCCGACCCCGCGGGCACGCGGCACCTGGCGGCGCTGGAGCTCTCCCCGGCGGAGCCGACCGCCGGCGACCGGGCCCTGGCCCGGGCGATCGCGCGCCGCCGCAGCGACCGCCGCCTCTTCTCCACCTGGCCCCTGCCCGCGGAGCTCCTCGACGACCTGCGCCGCGCCGCCGCCGGCCAGGGAGCCTCCCTGGTCGGGCTGGACGCCGCCCGCGAGTGGGAGGTCGCCCGCCTGGTCGAGCGGGCGGCGGCCGAGCAGGCGCTGCTCCCGGGCGCCGCCGCGGAGGTGGCCCGGTGGAGCGGCCGGGCGCGCGGCGCCGACGGCCTCCCCGCGGTGCCCGGGGACCTCCCCGCGTTGCCGGTGCGCGCCGTCCACGACCCGGCCCCGGAGGTGCCGGCCCGTGGCGGGTCCGGCGGGACCCGGCTGGCGGTCCTGGCCACCGACGGCGACCGGGCCGCCGACCGGCTGCGCGCCGGCGAGGCCCTGAGCGCCGTGCTGCTCGCCGCGACCGCGGCCGGCCTGGCCACCGATCCGGTCAGCCAGGCGCTGGAGGTGGCCGCGACCCGGGAACGCCTGGCCGCGGGCGTGCTGCCCGCCGGTCACCGGCCGCAGGTGCTGCTGCGGCTGGGCTGGGGCCCGGTCGGCGGGCCGGCGGTCCCGGAGACGGGCCGGCGACCGGTCGAGGACACCATCGACGCCCTCGATGCCCCCTGGTGACGCCGGCCCCCCGGTGACGCCGGCCCCCGGGTGACGCCCGCGGGCGCCCTCAGCCGGCGAGCCGCTCCAGCGGCACGGCCGCCAGCAGCCGCGCCCACCACGGGCGCCGCGGTGCCGGGGCCGGCGGGGGTCGCCGCCGCCACAGGCGGCGGGACGGGCGGACGGCCAGCGCGCCGCCCCGCAGGCTCACCCAGCCGCCCGGCCCCATCGAGACCGCGGCCTTCGGCCCCGGCGGGCGGGCGGCCAGCCGCCGCGCGACGAGGACGGCCCCGACGACCAGCTCGGCCGTCGTCAGCACGCGGGTGGCGTCGACCACCGGGTGCCAGCGCACGCGGCCGTCGCGGACGACGAAGGCGCCGAGCGGTCGCCCGCCCGACATCGCAGCGTCGAGCGCGCGCCCGTCCTCCCCGCCGCCGCCCGCTCGGGTCGCGGTGTGGGTGCGCACGGCCGCGGCGGGGATCACGGTGGCGCCGTCGCGCTCCACCGGCCGGTCGAACGCGAGCACCTGCCGCACCCGGTCGGCGGCCGCACCGGTCTGGGTCATCGGTGGTCTCCCTGCCTCGGCGGAACCCTCCCCCACACGCTGGCACCGCGGCGGCGGGCGGCGCCGGGGCCGGAGGTCCCGAGGGGTGCGGGCCGTCCGGCCGGGACCGCCGCCGCGACGGTCGCCCGCCGACGCCGCGAGGCCCCCGCGGCCGGTGGCTGCGGGGGCCGGTGCCCGGGAGGGACGGCGGATCAGGCGGCGTCGGGCGGGGACTGCGCCCACAGGTCGGGCCCGAACACCTCGTACCGGATCGCGGTCGCCGGCACACCGCGGCGGATCAGCGTCGCCCGGGCGTCGCGCATGAACGGCAGCGGGCCGCACATCAGGACCTGCACGCCCTCGGGCAGCGGGACCTCCGACAGGTCCATCCGGCCCGCCCGCACGCCGCCGGCACCCTCCGCGGCGTCCTCGTACCAGGTGAGCGCCGCGAAGTCGGCCAGCGCGGCGCCGAGCCGGGTGACGTCGGCGCGCAGTGCGTGGGCCTGCGGGCTGCGGTCGGCGTGGGCCACGACGACCGGCCGCGCCGGGGTGGCGGCGGCCAGCTCCTCCAGCACGGCCACCGCCGGGGTGATGCCGATGCCGGCGCTGACCAGCAGCAGCGGGCCGTCGCCGGGCGGCACGGTGAGGTCACCGGCGGGGGCGCTGACGTCGAGCACGTCCCCGACACCCACGGCGTCGTGCAGGTGCGTGGAGACGACGCCGGCGGGACGGCCCTCGGCGGCGGCCACGCGGCGCACGGTGATCCGCAGGCCGGTGTCCGTGGTGCCGGACACCGTGTACTGGCGCGGCTGACGGCCGCCGTCGGGCAGGTCGACGGCCACGGTGACGTACTGGCCGGGCAGGTGGGCCGGCAGCGGGCGGCCGTCGGCCGGCTCCAGCAGCAGGGAGACGACGTCGGCGGTCTCCTCCACCCGCTCGGCCACCCGCCAGGGCGTGAAGGGGTGCGCCGGGTCGATCCCGCCGCGCTCGTAGAGCCGCGCCTCCTCGGCGATGAGGGAGACGGCGAACAGCCAGTAGACCTCGTCCCAGGCCGCCGCGACCTCCGGGGTGACCGCGTCGCCGAGCACCTCGGCGACAGCCGCGATCAGGTGGTGCCCGACGATCGTGTACTGCTCCGGCCGGATCCCCAGGGAGACGTGCTTGTGCGCGATCCGCTCGAGCACCGGGGTGAACGACGGCGCGTCCGGGTCGATGAGCTGCACGGCGTAGGCGACGACGGACGCGGCCAGCGCGCGGCTCTGCTCCCCGTTGGCCTGGTTGCCGGCGTTGAACACGCGGCGCAGCTCGGGGTGCTCGGCGAGCATCCGGGGGTAGAACACGGCGGTGATCGCCGCGGCGTTCTCGGCCACCACCCCCGCGGTGGCGCGGACGACGGCGGTGGACTGCTCGGACAGCATCGGTGCGGGCTCCTGTGCTTCGGGGGGCGGCCGGCCGGTCGGCGCCGCCGGTCCTCACCCTCCCCGCCCGGACGACTGCGGGCCGTAGGCGGACGGCTCCGGTCCGCGGGACCAAGGTCCCGGCCGGGGCGCATCCGCACCACCCGTCCCCGCCCGTCACCGGGGCGCGGACGGGCCCTGGTCCCTCCGCCGGAGGACCTCCGCCCCTGCCCGGACGCGGCGGCGCCGGGGTCGGCTGGGTGCCGTGCCCCTGCCCCGTCCCCCGGTCCTGGTGTCCCTGCGCGCGGCCGTCGCGCGGCGGCCCGTGCCCGCCTTCGTCGCGCTGGCGCTGGGGCTGAGCTGGACCGCGTGGCTGCCGCTGCTGGCGCAGACCCAGGGCTGGCTGCCCGGTGGCCCGTGGCCGGCGCTGCACCTGCTGGGCAGCCTGGGGCCGGCCGCCGCCGCGGTCGTGGTGGTCGCGGCGACGGACGGCCGGGCGGGTCTGGCCGGCCTCGCCCGGCGGGCGACCGCCTGGCGCGGGCGGCGGCGGGCCTGGGCGTTCGTGCTGGCCGTGCCCCCGCTGCTGCTGCTGGCCGCCGCGGTGCCGGCGGCGCTGGCGGAGGGCCGCTCCCCCGGCGACCTGGACTGGTCGGCGTTCGGCCGCTCGGACGAGTTCGCCGGCCTGCCGCCGGGCGTCTTCTGGCTGGCGAACCTGGTGTTCTTCGGCTTCGGCGAGGAGGTCGGCTGGCGCGGGTACCTCCAGCCCACCCTGGAGCGGCGGCGCGCGCCGGTGCCGGCGGCCAACCTCGTCGCGGTGGTCTGGGCCGCCTGGCACCTCCCGCTGTTCGGCATCACGCCGAGCTACCGGGCGATGCCCGCCGTCGGGTTCGTCGGCTTCGCCGCGAGCATCTGGGTGGCCTCGTGGGTGTTCGCCTGGCTGCTGCGGGTGGGCCGCGGCAGCCTCCTGGTGGTCGCCGTCTTCCACGCCTGGTTCGACGTCGTCACCACCTCCCCCCTCGGGCCCGCCGCCCTGCCCACCGCGATGGGGGCCGGCATGACGCTCGTGGGCCTGGTCGTCCTGCGCCGGCTGCTGGCCGCCGGGCGGTCCGCCGGCCCGGTGCCCGCCGACCGTCCGCCCGCGACCCCCCGCGGGCGCTGACGGCGACCGCGGCCGCCGGTGTGGCCGCGTGCTGCCCGCGGAACCACCCGGAGGGCTGTGCGGAGCGCCCCACGATCGGTAGCGTCGGTGACCCAGGCCACAGTCGGAGGTGGGGGACGCACATGACGGCGACCGAGCAGCGCACGGCCCCGACGCAGCCCGCGGCCGCGCCCGACACGGCCGGGGCGCCGCCCGAGCACGTCGACGTCCTCGTCGTCGGTGCCGGGGTCTCGGGGATCGGCGCCGCGCACCACCTGCGGGAGCGCTTCCCCGAGCGCTCCGTCGTCCTCCTCGACGCGCAGGACCACCACGGCGGCACATGGTGGACCCACCGCTACCCCGGGGTGCGCTCCGACAGCGACCTGTTCACCTACGGCTACCGCTTCAAGCCCTGGCGCGGGCCGTCCATCGCGGCCGGCGGGGCGATCCTCGAGTACCTGGACGAGGTCATCGCCGAGGACGGCCTGGCACCGCTCATCCGCTACCGGCACCAGGTCACGTCGGCCTCCTGGTCGACGGCCGACCGGCGCTGGACCGTGCGGGTCACCCGCCTGGACACCGGGGAGGAGCTCACCCTCACCACGGACTTCCTGTGGATGTGCCAGGGCTACTACGACCACACCCGCCCGCACCGCCCGCAGTGGCCGGGGATGGAGCGCTACACCGGCCGGGTCGTGCACCCGCAGCAGTGGCCCGAGGACCTCGACCTGGCCGGCAGACGCGTCGTCGTCATCGGCTCGGGCTCCACCGCCGCGACGCTGATCCCCGCGATCGCCGCCGAGGCCGAGCACGTGACCATGCTCCAGCGGTCGCCGTCGTACTTCCTCGCGCCGCCGCTGACCAACGAGCTCGCGACGACGCTGCGCCGGCTGGACGTCCCCGAGGAATGGACGCACGAGATCCTCCGCCGCGCCTACAGCGCCGAGTTCGGCGAGCTGGCCCGGCTGGCCCACGAGGCCCCCGACGAGCTGCACGCCTTCCTCATGGAGTCGATGAAGCCGCTGCTGCCCGAGGGCTTCGACGTCGAGAAGCACCTGACCCCCCGCTACCGGCCGTGGCAGCAGCGCATCGCGATCGTGCCGGAGGGCGACCTGTTCGCCGCCCTGCGCGAGGGCCGGGCCTCGATCGTCACCGACACCATCGAGACGTTCACCGAGACCGGCATCCGGGTCGGCTCCGGGGAGGTGCTCGAGGCCGACGTCGTCGTCTCCGCCACCGGCTTCGACCTGTCGGTCCTCGGCGGCATCGCGTTCACCGTCGACGGCGAGGCGGTGCACTTCCCCGACCACGTCACCTGGCGCGGCCTGATGATCGACGGCATCCCGAACATGGCCTACGTGTTCGGCTACTTCCGGCACAGCTGGACGCTGCGGGTGGACCTCGTCTGCGACCTGGTCCTGCGGCTGATGGAGAAGATGCAGCGCGAGGACGCGACGATGGTCGTGCCCACACTGCGCGCCGAGGACGCCGGCATGCAGCTGCGCCCGTGGTCGGACCCCGAGGACTTCAACGCCGGCTACGTGATGCGCTCCCAGCACGTGCTCTTCCGGCAGGGCGACCGCGACCCCTGGACCCACATGCACGAGCACGCCGTCGAGGCGGAGACGCTCCCAAAGGCCGACCTGGACGACGGGACGCTCGTCTTCCGCTGACCTGCCCCGGCGGGAGCCCCGACCGCCGGCCCCACCCCCGTGAGGAGTCCCCATGCCGCAGACCGCCGTCGCGACCGGAGTCACGCTCGAGTACGAGACCAGCGGCGAGGGCGACCCGCTGCTGCTGGTGATGGGGACCTCCGGCTCGATCGCGCTCTGGGGCGAGGTCGTCCCGCGACTGGCCGAGCACCACCGGGTGATCGCGTTCGACAACCGCGGCCTGGGCGGCAGCGAGCGGGGCGAGGGCGCGATCTCGGTGGCCTCGCTGGCGGCGGACGCGTCGGCCCTGCTCGACGCGCTCGAGGTGCCGCGGGCGCACGTCCTGGGCTGGTCCCTGGGCTCGGCGATCGCGCAGGAGATGGCGCTGGCCCGGCCCGAGCAGGTCGCCTCGGCCGTCCTCTACGCCACCTGGGGCCGCTGCGACGGCTTCCAGCGGTCGGTGCTCGCCGCCCTGCGCCTCCCCTACGTCCACCGCGACCTGGAGTCGGCGCTGGCGACGGCCGGGCTGGCGTTCTCCCCGCAGGCCCTGGACGACCCGCAGTTCGAGGCGATGCTCGGGCCGATGCTGCCGGCCTTCCCGCAGGACGAGGCGCAGATGCAGGTCACCGTCGAGCAGTGGGACGCCGACCTGGCCCACGACAGCCTCGACCGGCTCGGCGGCATCACCGCGCCCACGCTGGTCGTCGTCGGCGAGCAGGACCTGCTCACCCCGCCGTGGCAGGCGAAGGCCGTCGCGGACGCGATCCCCGGCGCGCGCTACGAGCTGGTCACCGGCCCGGGGTCCAGCCACTGCCTGCACCTGGAGCGCCCGGACGACCTGCTGCGGATCGTGACCGGCTTCCTCGCCGGGCAGGGCGCCGCGCCGGTGGGGTGAGCGCTCAGGCCGCGCTGCCGCCGAGCGACCGCTCCGCCAGGGCGTCGGTGAGCAGCGCGACCAGCGCCTCCAGCTGCACGTCGGTCGAGGACGACACCTCCTCGTCCGAGCCGTCCAGGGCGCGGGCGGCCAGCCCCGCCTTGCTGTCGATGAGCTCCGCGATCCGGGCGTCGAGGGTCTGCGCGGCGATGATCCGCCACGCGGTGACCGGCTCGGTCTGCCCGATGCGGTGGCTGCGGTCGATCGCCTGGGTCTGCTCGGCGTCGGTCCAGGACAGCTCGGCCAGCACCACGTTGGACGCCACCTGCAGGTTCACGCCCACGCCGGCCGCCGTCAGCGAGCAGACGGCCACCGCGACCCCGGGGTCGGTGACGAAGGCGTCGATGTGGCGCTGGCGGGCCGACGGCGTCTGGTCGCCCCGGATCGAGGAGAACCGGATCCCCTGCCGGGTGAAGGACTCCTCGGCGGCGTCCATGACGTCCACGTGCTTGGCGAAGAACACGACCTTGCCGGCGCTGCGGGCCAGCTGGGCGGCGTAGTCCGCGGCCAGCTCGGCCTTGGCCCGGCCGATCCGGCGCATCATCCCGAACACGTTCTCGCCGGTGCTGGTCGCGGCGTCCTTGAGCTCGGACCGCGCCACGCGGCGCACCAGGTCCAGGTCGAGGGCCGGGCCGCCGTCGGCGTCCTCGTGCACGACCGCGCCGGTGCGGCGGGCGGCGTGCGCGGTGTCGTACTGGGTGACCATCCGGCGGACCAGCTCGCGCTCCGCGGCGCGGATCGAGCGGCCGGCCGCCCCGTCGAGGTCGACCGGGAGGTCGGCGATGCGGCGCGCCGGGATGTCCGCGGCGACGTCGACCTTGCGGCGGCGCACGATGCCCAGGTCGATCACGCACTGGCGGGCGGCGGCGGAGAAGCCGGGGTCGGCCGGGGTGAGGCCGGTGTCCTCGAGCGCGTCCACCAGCAGCTCGCGCGGGCCGTCCTCGTCGATCCAGCCGAGGAACTGCCAGATCGCCCGGAAGTCCTCGATGTCGTTGATCAGCGGCGTGCCGGTCAGCGCCATGAGCAGCGGCCGGGTGGTGCGCAGCCGCAGCCGCTCGGACAGCGCGAGCACGTGCTGAGAGCGCTGGGAGCTCTTGTTCTTGATGAAGTGCGCCTCGTCCACGACCATGCCGCGGAACCCGAAGTCCCCCAGCCAGCCGACGTGGCGGTCCAGCACCTCGTAGTTGACGACGACGACGTCGGCGAAGCCGTCCACGCTGCCGCCGTCGCCCTGCACCACGGTGGCCGGACGGTGCGGCGTCCAGCGGGCGGCCTCGCGCGCCCAGTTGGTCTTCACGACGTTGGGGACGACGACCAGCAGCGGATAGGCCTCGGCGGCCTCGGCGGCCAGCAGCGCCTGGGCGGTCTTGCCCAGGCCCGGCTCGTCGGCCAGCAGGAACGTGCGGTGGCCCTCCGCGGCGGCGGCCACCAGCTGGCCCTGGTGCGGCATGAGCTCCAGCCCGGGCGGGGTGAACCGCGCGGTCGGGAAGGGCAGCGGCATGCAGGCGGGCGCCCCGCCGGCGGCGCGCTCGAAGGAGGTCAGCAGCGGGCCGATGAGCTCCCACCCGGCCAGCCGGCGCGGGCGCGGGGCCCGGGCGGGGGCGACGGCGGAGAAGTCCGGCGCCAGGAAGGGGTTGGCCAGCTGCCGCGAGATCACCGACTGCGGGACGACGCGGCGCTCGGGGACCGCGGCGACCGCCGGCTCCGCGGGCGGCGCCGGCTCCGGCTCGGGCTCCACGCCCATCTGCCGCAGGAACTCCCGGCGGCGCGACCGCGCGGCGTCGGAGACGGAGGCGTCCTCGGCCAGCAGCGCCAGCAGCCCCGCGTCGCGGACGGCGGTGCGGGCCAGTACCGCGGCGACGCCGTCCAGCCGCTTGAGCTGCTCGGTGCGCCGTCCCTCGCCCAGCTCCACGTCGGTGCGGACGCGGGCGCGCTCCTCGCGCAGCAGCAGCGCCACGGCCTGGAAGGTGGCCCGCACCCCGGCGTCGACCCGGCCGCGCTGGGCGGCCGTCTCGACCTCGCGGACGGTCCGGGCCAGCTCGGAGACGACGTCGCCGCGCTGCCGGCCGCGCCCCTGGGTGCGGGCGGTGCGGCGCGCGCCGCTGTGGCGCTGGCCTGGTCGGGCCACGGGCTCCTCCTCTGCTGCCCCGGCGTGGTCGCCGCGGCGCGTGCAGCACCGGCCCGCGGGTGCGGGGACCGGTGAGCGGCGGGCCCGCCGCCCGCGCGCCGGACCGGCCGGCGTGGGGACCGGCGCCGGGGCCTCGGGACGCCGCTCGCGCGGCCGGTGCCCTGCTCGTGTCAACGCGGGGTGGGGCGCGGCATGCCGCCCCGGTTCCGCCGGGCCGCGGACGGCCCGCTCCGCGAGGGACCCGCTCCGGCGGGTGACCGGACAGCTCGCCCGACGGCGACCCCGCGGTGTGGACCGGCCCATCGTACTGCGCCGGCGCCGCGCCCGTCCGGAGGGACCGGGCGTGGCGTCCCCGGTCAGACCCGGCGCGGGGCGCCCGCAGCCTGCCGCAGGAAGGCGAGGACGCGGGGGTTCACCGCGTCGGGGGCCTCGAGCATCGGCGCGTGGCCCACCCCGGGCACCATCAGCACCTCGCTGCCCAGCCGGCCGGCGATCCAGTCGGCCTCAGCCCGCGGGTCGGGCCAGTCCGGGTCGGCGTCCCCCATGACCACCAGGGAGGGCGCGGTGACCCGCGGCATCCACGGGGCGACGACGGCGTGGTCGGCGCGGGCGGCCGCGGTGAACGCCGCCCACCGGCCCGGCCGGGTCAGCTGCCGTGCCGACTCGGCCGCCCGCGGGGCGGCCCCGGCCCCCAGGCCCGGCCACAGGGTGGCCGCGTAGCGGCGCCAGACCGCCGGCCCCCACGGCCGGCGGAGCAGCACCCGCATGCCCAGCCGGGCGGCCCGGCCGCCACGGTTGCGCAGGAACGGGCCGAACAGCAGCAGGCCGGTCACCGCCTCGGGCCGGCGGCCGGCGGCGATCACCGCGCCCGCAGCGCTCATCGAGGCGCCAGCCAGGTATGCCGGCCCGCCGTCGCCGAGGGCGTCGACCGCCGCCAGCAGGTCGTCGGCGATCGCCTCGTCGCCGTACCGCGGGAAGTCGGCGTCGCTGTCGCCCTGCCCGCGCAGGTCGAGCACGGCGACGCGGAACCCGTGCCCGACCAGGTGGTCGGCCAGCGGGCGGTACGCGTCGCGCATGTCGCCCATGCCGGGCGAGCACACGACGAGCGGGCCCGAGCCGCGCACCTCCGCGGCCACCCGCCGGCCGTCCACCACCACGTGATCGATGTCCACGCCCGCACGCTACGGACGTCCGCCGCGAGCTGTCACCCGGCGCCGGCGCCCGGGCCCGGCCGCTCCGGGCGGCGAACCCGCACGTGAGGACGCACACTCGGGGAGTTCGGAGACCCCCGAGACCCGGAGTGCCCTCGCCGTGAGAGTGACCCGTCCCGCCCTCCTGCTGGCCCTGGTCGGCGTGCTGCTGATCGCCGCCGCCGCGGTCGTCCGGTTCGTCGTCGTCCCGTCGGCGACGAAGCTCCCCGACGACCTCGACGTGACGCTCCGCTTCGAGGGCACCTACGACGGGCTGAACCCGGGGGTCCTCACGGGCGCCGGTGGCGAGGCCCTGCTGTCGGGGGTGCCGATCGAGGCGACCCGCCGCGTGCAGGCCGAGTCCAGCGACGACGACACCGCGATCGTCACCCGCACCGACGAGCGCAGCGTCGGGGACGCCGACCCCACCGTCACCGAGGTGCGCTTCGCGGTGGACCGCGAGACCGCCGAGGGCGGCCCCGCGCCCGACGGCGCCGAGGACGTGACCGCGGCCGAGGGTCTGGTCTTCACGCTGCCGGTCGACCCGTCGACCGAGGACGACGCCTACGTCTACTGGGACCAGGCGACGCTGCAGGCCGCCCCGGTGACCTACGAGGGCGAGGACACCCTCGGCGGTCGGGACGTGTACCTGTACACGTCCGTCGCCGACGGCGAGCTCGCCGACCCGGCGGCGCTGGGCCTGCCGGCCGCGCTGCCCAAGGAGACCCTGGCGGCGCTGGCGCCCGGACTGGCGGGCGTCGTCGACCCCGAGCTGCTGGCCGCGCTGCCGGCGGTGCTGCCCTCGCTGCCCGCCGAGATCCCGATCGCCTGGACGTCGCGGACGACGACCCGGGTGGCGGCCGACCAGGAGCTGGGCGCCACCGTCGCCGGCGGCAGCACGCAGGAGATCACCGGCACGCTCGACCTCGGTCTCACCACGGTCGACGTCCCGTTCGCCACGATCGACCTCTCCTCGACCGAGGACTCGATCGACGAGCGGGGGGCCGACGTCGCCGACGACGCGAGCACGCTGACGACGGTCGGCACGGTCCTGCCGCTGGTCGCGCTGGTGCTCGGCGTCCTGCTGCTGCTGGCCGCCGTCGCGCTCGCCGTCCGAGCCGCGCGCCGCCCCCGCGGCACCCCGCCGCGCGGTGGCGAGGAGGCGCTCGCGCGGGCGGCCTGAGCGCGCCGCGCCGGGGAGTCGGCGACGCGAGGGACCAGGTGCAGGATCCGACAACCGGACGGGCCGGTTTCGTTGATTCGTGGCGATGTGGAGCCGGGTCTCGGTTACGTAACGTCGCGGTCAGCAGCCAGTGCGTACCCCTCCGTCACAGACCGGGGTGCCGCAACGACCGACCGAGGAGCTCCCCGTGTCTTCCTTCTCCCGCGCCCACCTGAGCCTCATCACCGACGGCTGGGGCGCCGCGCCGGCCGAGGCCGCCTGGACCGCGCCGGAGTTCGACACCCGCACCCAGGGCGCCGCGTTCTCCCTCACCGGGGAGCTGCCCGCGAGCACCTGGACCGACGCCGACGCCGGCGAGGAGCCGTGGCGGATGGACGCCCTGTGCGCCGAGACCGACCCCGAGGCGTTCTTCCCCGAGAAGGGCGGCTCGACCCGCGAGGCCAAGCGCGTGTGCAGCGGCTGCACCGTCAAGGCCGAGTGCCTGGAGTTCGCCCTCGCCAACGACGAGCGGTTCGGCATCTGGGGCGGCCTGTCCGAGCGCGAGCGCCGCCGGGTGCGGCTGCAGCGCCGTGAGGGCCTCACCGCCTGATCCGCACCGCCTGACCCGCAGCGCCCGACCCGCACCGCCCGACCCGCCGGGTCAGCGCTCCACGAGGTTGCGCAGCGGGCGGCCGGCCAGCAGCGCCGCCACGTTCTCCGCGACCAGCGCGTCCGCGCCGACCGGCCGGCCACCGGCGGCGTGCGGGGTGAGCAGCAGCCCCGGCGCGTCCCACAGGGGGGAGCCCGGGGGCAGCGGCTCGGTCTCCGTCACGTCGAGCGCGGCCCCGGCCAGGCGCCCCGCGGCCAGCGCGTCGACCAGCGCCGCCTCGTCGACCGTCGACCCCCGGCCCACGTTCACCACGTACGCCGACGCCGGCAACGCGGCCAGCCGGCGGGCGTCCAGCGCGTGCCGGGTCGCCCCGGTGGCCGGCAGCACCATGACGAGGACGTCGGTGCACGCGAGCTCGGCCTCCAGCTCGTCCTCGGCCACCACCGGGAACCCCGCCCGCTCCCCCGCGCTCCGGGCCACGCCGCGCACCGAGGCGCCCAGCGCCCGCAGCACCGGGGCGAGCGTCGCGCCGATCGACCCGAAGCCCCACACCAGCACCCGCGCGCCCAGCAGCGTGGTCACCGGGCCCTCGGGGTGCAGCGGCTGGAGGCCACCGAGCTCCCGCGCCCACCGGTGCGCCGCCTGCGCCCGCGCGGCGGCCGGCAGCCGGCGCACCAGGGAGAGCACCAGCGCCACGGCGTGCTCGGTGACCGGCGCGTCGTGCAGCCCCGCCCCCGAGGTGACGGCGACGCCGGCCGGGAAGCCGGCCGCCAGCACCGCGTCCGGCCCGGCGGCCAGCGACTGCACCCAGCGCAGCCGCGGCATCTCCCCCGCCACGGCGGCCAGGTCCGCCGGCCGGTTGCCCCACACCACGAGGGCCTCGGCATCGCGGTGCCCGGCGGGGACCGGCGCGGCGACCGGGTAGGTCACCGCGGTCACCCCGGCCGGCAGCTCGGGGGCCAGCGGCAGCGAGTCGGGCAGCAGGAGCTTCACCGGCCCCGCCACACCGGCGGCCGCTTCTCGGCGAAGGCCGACGAGCCCTCGCGGGCGTCCTCGCTGTCGAAGACGCCGCGGGTCAGCTCCGCCTGGCGCGCCCAGCCCTCGTCCCAGCGCCAGTCCGCCGCCCCGCGGGCGACGGCCTTCGTGGCCGCCACCGCCAGCGGGCCGTTGGCGGCGATCGTCGCCGCCAGCTCCAGCGCCGCCGCCAGCGCGCCGCCCTCGGGGGTCACCCGGTTGACCAGCCCCATCTCCGCCGCCCGCGCCGCCGTCACCGGCTGCCCGGTGAGCAGCAGCTCCATGGCCAGCGCCTGCGGGATGCGCCGCGGCAGCGCGAGGGCCGCCCCGCCGGCCGCGACCAGCGCCCGGGTCACCTCCGGCACGCCCAGGCGGGCGGTCTCGGCCGCCACGACCAGGTCGCAGGCCAGCAGCAGCTCGAACCCGCCGGCCAGCGCCCAGCCCTCGGCCGCCCCGATCAGCGGCTTGCGGGGCGGGGTGATCGTGATGCCGCACAGCCCCCGGCCCTCGATCGTCGGGCTCTCGCCGCGCAGGAACGCCTTGAGGTCCATGCCGGAGGAGAACGTCCCCCCGGCGCCGGTCAGCACACCCACCCGCAGGTCGTCGGAGGCGTCCAGCTCGTCGGCGGCCGCGGCGACCGCGCGGGCGACCCGGGCGTCGAGCGCGTTCCTCGCCGCCGGCCGGTTGAGCGTCACCACCAGCACGCCGTCCCGGCGCTCCACCAGCACCACGTCGTCGTCCACCACGCGGGACCTCCCTCCTCGACCCGGGACGCGGCCGCGCCCGGCGGGCCCATCGTGGGGCATCCGCGGCGCCGTCGCCGCGCGTGCCCGACGATGGCGGGACCGTCCCCGACGCAGAACGGAGCCCCGTGTCCGACGCGCCGCCCCCCGCCGACGCTCCCTTCGCCGACGACTTCGACGGCAGCGACCTCGATCCCGCCGTCTGGGTCCCGCACTACCTGCCGCAGTGGAGCTCGCGGGCGGCCTCCGCCGCCGCCTACGAGGTCACCGGCTCCGGCCTGCGGCTGTACCTCCCCGAGGAGCACCCGCTGTGGTGCCCCGACGACCACCCGCCGCTACGGGTGTCGGGCGTGCAGTCCGGCGTCTTCTCCGGGCCGGTCGGCAGCACCGTCGGCCAGCAGCCCGTCCGGCCGGGGGCGGTCGTCCGCGAGGAGCAGCCGGCGCACTGGGGGTGGACGCCGCGCTACGGGCGCCTCCAGATGCGGGCGCGGGCGACGCTGACGCCGCGGTCGATGGCCGCCTGGTGGCTCGTCGGCCTGGAGGACCGGCCCGAGCGCTGCGCGGAGCTGTGCGTCATGGAGGTGTTCGGCGACGCGCTGGGCCGGACGCCGGAGGGCCGCCCGACCGCCGCCGTCGGCATGGGCGCCCACGCCTTCCGCGACCCGCGCATGGTCGAGGACTTCGCGGCCCCGCGGCTGGAGATCGACGTCACGCAGTTCCACACCTACGCCCTCGACTGGCACCCCGACCGCGCCGACGTGCTGGTCGACGGCGAGGTGGTGCGCACCGTGCACGTCACGCCCGACTACCCGATGCAGACGATGCTCGCGGTCTTCGACTTCCCGGAGCGGGCGGTGCCCGGGGAGCCGTACACCGAGCCGGAGCTCGTCGTCGACTGGATCCGCGGCGAGCCGGCCCGTTGACGCCGGCACTCAGTCGAGCAGCGGCCGCAGGTTCTCGGTCCACACGTCGGCGCCCACCCGCACCACCAGCGCGGTGACGACGACGAGGAAGGCGACGCGGATGAAGCGGCTGCCGCGCGCGGTCGCCGTCCGCGAGCCGAGGTAGCCGCCCAGCACGTTCGCCGTCCCCATCAGCAGGCCCAGGCCCCAGAGGACCGACCCGTGCGAGGCGAACACCAGCAGCGCCCCGACGTTCGTGGCCACGTTGACGATCTTGGCCTTGGCGCTGGCGGCGAGGAAGTCGTAGCCCAGCAGGGACACCATCGCGAACACCAGGAACGAGCCCGTGCCGGGCCCGAGGACCCCGTCGTAGAAGCCGATGACGGCGCCGATGCCGGCGGCGGTGCCGTGGTGACGGCGGCCGGCGTACCGCAGCGCCGTCGCCTCGCCGAGCGCCGGGCGCAGCGCGGTGAACAGGCCGATGCCCACCAGCGCCACCACGATCACCGGCTTGAAGACGGCGGCCGGCAGCAGCGCCGCCACCGAGGCCCCGGCCGCGCTGGCGACCAGCGCGAGCCCCGCCATGGGCAGCGCCGTGCGCAGGTCGGGGTGCACCCGGCGCGCGTAGGTGACCGCGCTGGTGGTGGTGCCGAACACCGACGACAGCTTGTTGGTGGCCAGCGCCTGCACCGGGCTCAGCCCGGGCACCAGCAGCAGCGCGGGCAGCTGGAGGAGGCCGCCGCCGCCCACGACGGCGTCGATCCATCCGGCCGCGAGCGCGGCGAGCAGCAGCAGCGCGAGCGTGGTCCCCGTGAGCCCGTCGGGCAGCAGGACGTCGGTCATCCGCGCCTTCTCACCAGCTGCCCTCCCACGGACACGACACGGCCCCGGCGCGGGGGATCGACGGCCACGCCGGGACCGGTGGCCCGGTGCTACCCCGCGAGAGGGCGGTGAACCCTCCTCGGACCAGTCTCCCGGCAGGCCCCGCCCGGGGCGGCCCGGGGTGGTCGCCCCGCGCCCGCGCCGGGCCGCGCCCGCCCGGGCCGTACCCTGGACCGGCACGGGCCCGGCCCGGATCACCCCGGCCCGGACGACCTGGCCCCGCGCCGCAGCGCGGTCCGCCCACCCCAGGGCGTCGACCCCCGCGCGCCCCGTGCACCCGACGTCCCCGCCTGCGAAGGACCCGCCCCGCCCGTGAGCTCACCCCAGTCCGCCACCGCCCGACGCCGCGACCGCTCCCGGCGCGACTCCCCCGCCCGCACCGCCGCCCGGGAGGAGCGCCTGGCCCAGGAGAGCTGGGTCGAGGGCGCCGCCCCGAGCCTGCCGGTGCGGTCGGTGCGCCCCGAGGAGGTCGTGTTCCACCTCGGCCCCACCAACTCCGGCAAGACCTACGAGTCGCTGCAGGCGCTGGCCGCCAGCGGCTCCGGCGTCTACGCCGCGCCGCTGCGCCAGCTGGCGCACGAGGCCTACGCCAAGCTCTCCGCCGGGCTGCCGCCGGGCACGGTCGGGCTGTCCACCGGCGAGGAGGAGATCGACCCGGGCGCCCCGATCGTGTGCTGCACGGTGGAGAAGGCGCCCATGCGCGGCGAGCTGCTGGTGCTCGACGAGTCGCACTGGGTGGCCGACCCCGAGCGCGGCCACCACTGGGCGCGGCTGCTGCTCACCGGCGAGTACCGGGAGATGCACCTGATCTCCGCCGCCGAGGCCTACCTGCTGCTGCGGCCGCTGGTGTCCGACGCCGAGCACCTCACGGTGGTCAACCACAAGCGGCTGTCCCGCCTGGACGTGCTGCGCGCCCCGGTCCGCCCGGAGACCGTCCGGCCGCAGACGCTCGTGGTCGCCTTCAGCCGCAAGAACGTCTACGCCGTCGCCGCCGCGCTGCACGCGCACCGGCCGGGCCGGGTCGGCGTCCTCTACGGCGCGCTGCCCCCCGCCACCCGCCGCGAGGTCATCGAGCAGTTCACCGACGGCGAGTTCGACGTCCTGGTGACCACCGACGTGATCGGTCACGGCATCAACGTGCCGGCGACGACGGTGCTGTTCGCCGAGACGACGAAGTTCGACGGCGAGCGGGTGCGCCCGCTGCGCTCGTGGGAGACCGCGCAGATCGCCGGCCGTGCCGGCCGGTACGGGCTGACCGGCCACGGCCAGGTCGGCGTGCTCACCGGCGTGGTGGGGCTGCGCCCGGACCAGCGGCTGCTGGCCGAGGGCGCCGCGGTCGCCCGCGGGGACGCTCCCAGCGACCTTCCCCGGCGCGCGCCGCGCCTGCGCCCGGAGCTCGACGACCTCGGCGCGTCCGAGCCCGCCGACCTGCCCGAGGCGCTCACCCGCTGGATGGCGTGGGCGCGGGCGGCCACCCGCGACGAGGCGATGACCGCCGACGACGTCAGCAGCCTGGTGCTGCGGGTGCAGGCCCTGCTCCCGCTGCTGCGCGGCCCGCTGGGCGCGGCCGGCGACCTGGACACGGTGTGGCGCCTGGTCAGCCTCGCCATCGACTACGACCCGCCGCGCCGCACCCGCTGGCTCACGCTGGCCCGCGCCGCGCTCGAGCACGCCGTCGGGCTGCCGGTTCCGCCGGAGACCGTGCTGCCCGACGTCCCGCGCGGGGGCACCGTCGAGGACTTCGAGCAGGCCGCCGCGGCCGCCCGGGACGCCCAGACGCTGCTCCGCCGCTTCCCCGGCGTGGCCGGACTCGACAGCGACGACGCCGCCTGGGTGGAGGAGGAGTGCGCCGAGAGCATCTCGCTGCTGCTCCCGCGGGCGATCTCCTCGGTGCGGGCGGCCGCCTGCCGCGACTGCGGCCGCCCGGTCGCCCCGCAGTTCACCACCTGCCGGCCGTGCAGCGCGCCCGCCGGCCGCGGCGACGACGACCGCCGTCCCGGGGGCCGCCGCGCCGCCGGTCGGGCCGCCGGCCGGGCGCTCGGCGGGCGGCAGGGCGGGCCGCGGGGCCGGTCGCGCCGGGGCTGACCCCGGCGCCCGGCGGTCAGGCCGTGTCGGGGGTGATCGTCGTCCGGGAGCGGTACTCGAGGTCGCCGTACTCCGCGGCGTGCCGGCCCATCCAGGCGGCGACGAACGGGCACAGCGGCAGCACCCGCATCTGCTCGCCCCGGATCGAGTCCAGGGCGCGGCGCACGAGCTCCGAGGGGATGCCGCGCCCCGCGAAGCCGGGCAGCACCTCGGTGTGGGTGAGGACGACGAGCTCCGGCGTCCGGATGTACTCCGCGATCGCCGCGAGCTCGCCGTCGACCCGCGCCTCGAAGCGGCGCCGGTCCGGCGCCTCCGTCACGTCCACCTGCACGGGGAGCCCTCTCCGTCGTCCGCCGCCCGCCGGGTCAGCGGTAGTTCACGTGCACGTGGTCGTAGTGGTTGGCCGTGGCGCCGCCGCGGTCCTCCATCGTCGACCACGAGCCGCCCGGTGACTGCAGGATCCGCTGCTCCCAGATGATGTACTCCACGCCCAGCTCGTCCCAGTGCGCGACGTGGTACGCGACGATCGCGTCGCCCAGCGACGCGTTCGTCAGGACCATGTAGTCCAGCGCGTTGCCCGACGGGTGCCCGTGCGGGTCGGTCGCGCTCGGCCGGGTCCCGCCGAGGGTGATCGAGCCGGCGCCCGGCACGTTGCTGACGACGACGTCCGCGGCAGCCTGCACCCGCGAGGACACCGGGCCGGCCGTGTTGTTGATGCGCGCCACCGCGGTGGCGGCGGTGCTGGCCGCCACGGCCGCCGACCCCCCGCCGCTGCCGCCGGCGGTCCCGCGGGACTGCGCCGCCGCGGCCTCGGCGGCGCGGGCGGCGGCCGCCTCGGCCTCGGCCTGCGCCTGGGCGGCCGCGGCGGCCGCCGCGGCCTCGGCGGCGGCCCGCTGCTGGTCGAGGACCGCCTGGTCGGCGGCGGCCTGGGCCTGCGCGGCGGCGACCGCCTCGGCCTCGCGGGTGCCGCGGCTGGCGGCCAGCTCCGACAGCGGCTGCAGGTCCGGCTCGGCGGCGGCGGGCGTGCTGTGCGCGGTGAGGCCGAGGGCCTGGGCGACGCTGACCGAGCCGCTGACGTCGGCGTCGGCCTCGGCGTGCGCCGCCGGGTCCACGCCGATCAGGACGTTGACCAGGACGGCCCCGGCCGCGGCCACCCCGAGGTAGACCCCCGGTCGGCGGCCGACGACGGCGCGGGAGCGGCGGCGGGCCGACGCGCGGCGGGCCGCGCGGTCGGGAGCGGCCGGCAGCACCTCCGTCGGGACGGCGGCGGTCTCGGTGACCGCGTCCTCGGTGGAGGCGGCGGCGGGGGCGGTGCTGGGCTGGGCAGGGTGGGACACGGGGAGGGCTCCGGGGGTGCGCGGGCAGCGGCGAGCTGCGGATGTGCGGGGGCAGCGGCGACCGGACCGGCGCACGACCCCGGCAGCCTCCGGGCGGAGGGCGGGGCGGTGGCGGTCGGCGGGTCGCGGGGCCTCAGCCGCGCGGGCGCACCCGGCTGCGGGAGTACGGGGTGCGGCGGGGTCGTGCGGGGGTACTCAAGCGCGCCACGTGGCGGCTCTCCGTTTCTTCCGTCGGCCGCCTACCGAGTTAGCTGACGGGTTCGGGCGGGAAGCGGCCCTACCCGTCCCCGGACGTGCGGGACGGGATTCACCCCAGTACTGCGGTGGGTCCCCGGCTCGCCCCGGAGGGCGACTCGGCGGCGTCCTCCGGTAGACCCCGGACGGGGCCCCTGGGGCCGGAGGGACGCGGCCACCGTAGACGCGTTACCGGGTCGTGACAATCGCGGCGGCCCGCGCCCGGGACCGCGGGCACCACTCCCGGCCACGCCGCCGCGGCCCCGGCCGGCGGGGCCCCCACACCCCGGCCGGACCGCCGTGACCAGCCGCCCCGGCGCCCCGTGCGACCGGCGGGCAGCGGCGGGACGACCGCCGCGACCGGCGCCCGACCACCCCCGCCGGACGGCCGGGGCCGTGCGGAGCATCACAGCGCGGACCCGTCCGGGTGGCCGGCGGGCCCGCGCTGCGCTCCGGAACGGGTGACGGGCGGGCCACTGCTGTCAACGGGGCGCGACGGGATCGGTAAGTTGCCGACCCAGCGGGCCGCAGCGCGCACGTCGGGAGGCGCGCTCAGTGGATGTCCCGCGAGGGAGAGGTGCAGTCGTGGCAGCCGTTGACGCCGTGCTCGACGAAGCAGGGGTGAAGAACAGTCGCGTCCGCGACTTCGTCCGCCAGTGGGCAGAGCACACCGGTGCCGCCCGGGTGGAGGTGGTCAACGCCTCCGACGACGCCCGGCTGATCCAGGAGGCGCTGGAGGCCGGGGAGCTGCTGCCGGCCGGGGAGGGCCGCTACTACTCGCGCAGCCACCCGAAGGACACCGCCCGCTCCGAGGAGCGCACCGTCGTCGCGACCAACGACGAGGCGGACAAGGGCGTCTACAACAACTGGAAGCCGGCGTCGGAGATGCGCCCGCTGCTGACCGAGCGCATGAAGGGCGCCTCGGCCGGCAAGACGATGTACGTCGTCCCCTACCTCATGGCCCCGCCCGGGTCGCCGCTCGAGCAGTACGCCACGGGCGTCGAGCTGACCGACACGCGCACGGTCGTGCTGCACATGAACCGCATGGCGCGCGTCGGCGTCCAGTACGTCAACGACCTGGCCGACCAGGACAGCTTCGTCCGCGGCGTGCACGTCACCGGGAACCTGGACGAGCTCGGCCACGGCACCGCCGACGACCAGCGGTACTTCGTCACCGTCGCCGACGAGCGCACGATCCTGCACTACGGCTCGTCCTACGGCGGCAACGCGCTGCTGGGCAAGATCGCCCACGGCCTGCGCCAGGGCGCCTACGACGGCTGGCGGTCCGGGGAGTTCCTCGCCGAGCAGTTCATGCTCCTGGGGATCACCGACAAGCAGACCGGCCGCAAGTACCACGTCTGCGGCGGCATGCCCAGCGCCTCGGGCAAGACCAACCTGGCGATGACGCTGGCCCCCGACGTCCTCGGCGACCGCTACCACGTCACGTTCTACGGCGACGACATCGCCTGGCTGCGGGTCGACCCCGAGGACGGGAAGATCTACGCGATCAACCCCGAGTACGGCGTGTTCGGCGTCGCCAAGGACACCAACGAGGCGACGAACCCCACGGCGGTCGAGGCGATCACCGAGGGCACCGGCACGATCTTCACCAACGTCGCCTACAACGAGCAGACCGCCGACGTCTGGTGGGAGGGCAAGACGCCCGAGCCGCCGGCCGACGTCACCGGCTGGCGCGACTGGCAGGGCGCGCTCATCAGCGAGCGGTCCGAGGCCGACCGCGGTGCCCCGTGGGCGCACCCGAACAGCCGGTTCACCACCACGCTGGCCAACGTGCCCAACCTGGCGCCGGACTTCGACAGCCCCAAGGGCGTGCCGGTCGACGCCATCATCTTCGGTGGCCGCACCCGCGACCGCGAGCCGCTGATCCGCGCGATCACCGACCTCGCCGAGGGCGTCTACGACGGTCTCACCCTGGGCGCCGAGGCGACCTTCGCCGCCGAGGGCACCGAGGGCGTGCTGCGCTACGACCCGATGTCGATGCGCCCGTTCATGGCGACCCCCGAGGCCACCTACGCCGCGCACTGGCTGAAGGTCATCGGGGCGGCGAAGGAGCAGCCGCTCTTCGCCCACGTGAACTGGTTCCAGCGCGACCCGCAGGACGGCCACTTCCTGTGGCCCGGGTACCGGGACAACCTGCGCCCCCTGCTGTGGCTCATGCAGCTGAAGAACGGCGAGGTCACCGGCCGGCAGACCCCGGTCGGCATCGTGCCGCTGCCCGAGGAGCTCGAGCTCGACGGCGTCGACCTGCGCGACGGCGACCTGGAGAAGCTCCTCACCATCGACACCGAGCGCTGGTGCCAGGAGATGGGCCACCGCGAGGAGCACCTGAAGCTCTTCCCGGGCATGCCCGAGCCGATCTGGGAGGCCCACCGCCGGGTGGCCGCCGCGCTCGACGCCGAGCGGGAGCAGTGACCGGCCCCGCCTGAGCACGACCCGGGACCCCCGCAGCCGACCGGCTGCGGGGGTCCCGCCGTCTGCGGGCTCAGCCGGCGTCGGCCCAGGAACGGACGACGGCGACGTCGAGCGGGAAGTCCACCGGGAAGTCGCCGAACAGCAGCCGCCCGGCGGTGGCCGCGGCGGCGCGGACCTCCTCGACCACCGCGCCGGCCAGCTCCTCCCGGGTGTGGACGACGACCTCGTCGTGCAGGAAGAAGACCAGGTGCGGGCGGTCCTCCAGGCGCCCCTCCCCCATCCGCCACAGCCGGTTGCGCAGGTCGGCCAGCCAGCACAGCGCCCACTCGGCGCCGGTGCCCTGGACGACGAAGTTGCGGGTGAACCGGCCCCAGGCGCGGCGCTCGCGGTCGCGGTCGGCGCGCGGGCCCGACTCCTCCGGCGCCTCGCCGAGGTCGACCGGGCGCTGCGCCCAGGCCCCGCCGGGAGCCGGTGACCCGCGGCCCAGCAGGGTGTGCACCACCCGGCCGCTCTCCCCCGCCCGCGCGGCCTCCTCCACCAGCCCGACGGCCCGGGGGTAGCGGCGGGCCAGCCGGGGCAGCATGCGCCCGCTCTCGCCGCGGGTGCCGCCGTACATCGCGCCGAGGATGCCGAGCTTCGCCTCCGCCCGGGTCGCCACGGCGCCACCGGCGACCATGCCCTCGTAGAGGTCGGCGGCCCGGGCGGCCTCGGCCATCGCGGTGTCGCCGCTCATCGCGGCCAGCACGCGCGGCTCGAGCTGCGCGACGTCGGCCACCACGAGCCGGTGCCCCGCGTCGGCGACGGCCGCCGGGCGGACCACCGCGGGCACCGACAGGGCGCCGCCGCCCGAGGACGCCCAGCGGCCGGTGACCACCCCGCCGGGCAGGTAGGTCGGCCGGAAGCGGCCGCCGCGGGCCCACGTGTCCAGCCACGCCCACCCGTTGGCGGCCAGCAGCCGGGCCAGCCGCTTGTACTCCAGCAGCGCCGGGACCACGGGGTGCTCGAGGCGCTCGAGCGTCCAGGACCGGGTGTCGGCCACGGGCAGTCCGGCCGCCTGCAGGGACCGCAGCAGGTCGGCCGGGGAGTCGGGGTTGAGGTCGAAGGCGGCCAGCGCGACCCGGACCTCCCCGGCCAGCCGCTCCAGGACGGCCGGGCGCAGCCCCGCCGGCGGGCGCGGGCCGAGCAACCCGGTGAGCAGCCGGTCGTGCACGTCGGCGCGCCAGGGCAGCCCGGCGGCGGTCATCTCGGCGGCGACCAGGGCGCCGGAGGACTCCGCGGCCAGCAGCAGCGCCAGCCGGCCCCGCTGCGGGGAGGCGGCCACCACCGCCCGCTGCCGGTCGTCCTCCGCGGCCGGGTCCAGCGCGTCGGCGGGGTCGGCGAGCGGGAAGAGGGCGGCGTCGGGGTCGCCGACGGGGGCGAGCGCGTCCCAGCCGGCGGTGTCGGGGCCGGCGAGCAGCGCCTGGTCGGCGAAGGGCGAGCGCCGCAGGACGGCGTGGCACAGCCGCAGGTCCGTGCAGCGCTCGACGCGGACCCCGGCCGCCAGCAGCGCGGGATACCAGCGGGTCGTGTCGTCCCAGACCCAGCGGACCCCGCCCGCCTCCCGGTCGCGGACCCAGCCGGCCAGGTCGCCGGGGTCGATCGCCGTCGGTACCCCGGGGGCGCCGTCGTCCGGCCGTTCCTGGGCGGACACGCCGCCGCCCGGCAGCCGCCGGAGCAGGACGCGGTGCACCCCCGCAGTCTCGCCGAGGGCACCGACGCGCACGGCGCACGGCGCGCTGCCCCCGGAGCCCGGGTCCGGCGGGGCCGGGCCGGGGTAGCGTCGTCGTGACCCGAGGAGGGCCCCATCGCCGTACACCGCGGACTCTGCGCCGACGCCGAGCTGGGCTGCCCCTGCCGGGGGGACGCCGCCCGGCACGTCGAGCGCGCCGACCAGATCGCCCGGGCCCGGGCGGAGGGCGACCAGGCGGTGGAGTGCCCCGAGTGCGGCGGACCCACCACGCCGCTGGCCATCGCCTCGTGGGGCAACTGCCGCGCCTGCCGGACGGCGCAGTCCCGGGAGACGCACCCGCTGCGCTGGTGACCCCCTGCCCGGGGAGGGGGCGCGGTGGGAGGGCGTCGACGGCGCGTCCGTCATCGCCTACAGTGGGCGACGGTCGCTGTCGTACCTCTGCTTCGTTCTCGGACGTCCGCAGTCGTCTCTGTGCCTGACGTTCCTCTCGGTCCTGCCGGTCGGTGCGGCGACCCCGACCCGGTGTCGTACCGGGCCGGACACCTCCAGCACGGAATGAGAACAGCATGGCTACCGGCACTGTGAAGTGGTTCAACGCGGAGAAGGGCTTCGGCTTCATCGCCCAGGACGGCGGCGGCGCCGACGTCTTCTGCCACTACTCCGCCATCACCGGCACCGGCTACAAGTCCCTCGACGAGGGCCAGCAGGTCGAGTTCGACGTCACGCAGGGCCAGAAGGGCCCGCAGGCGGAGAACGTCCGCGCCGTCTGATCCGACGACGCAGAGAGGGGCCCCGGCGCGACGCGCCGTGGCCCCTCTCGCGTTCCCGGGGTCGCCCCGCGGGGTCAGCCGCGCAGCAGCGACCGCAGCTCGCCGAGCCCGTCGGAGACCAGCCGCGCCGCGCAGCCGCCCAGCCGGGCGCCGAACGCGAGCAGGTCCCCCCACTCGGCGGGACGCGGGGTCACCGCAGGCGCGGGCCGGGCCGCCGCGGCGGCCTCGGGGGCCGGGACGGCGTCGGGGGCCGGGACGGCGTCGGGAGCCGGAGCGGTGTCCGCGCCCGTGTCCGGGTCGGCCGGGTCGGCCGCGGGCAGCAGCAGGTCGATGGCGGACCGGCGCGCGGGCGCGCGCAGCGACTCGAACGACGGGATCGGCGGCGCGACCGGGCCCTCGTCCTCGGTATGGCCGGGCCCTCCGTCGGTCACTGGTCGTTCCTCCCCGTCGTGGCACCCGACAGGCACCGTTCCTCGTCGCCGACGACCCTAACCCCCGCCCGCGGGGCGGGCCCGCGGGTCCGCCGGCGACGGGGTCCCCGCCCGTTGCCTAGGGTCGGCGTGTGGAGGTCTGGTCCAACCCGTCCTGTTCCAAGTGCCGCACCGCGACGGCCCGGCTCGACGAGGCCGGCGTCGAGTACCGCGTGCGGCGCTACCTCGACGAGCCGCCGTCCGCCGACGAGCTGCGCGCCGCGCTGAGCGCCCTCGGGCTGCAGCCGTGGGACGTCACGCGCCTGGCCGAGCCGCGCGCCCGCGAGCTCGGGCTGGCCGACGCGCCGCGGGACCCCGAGGCGTGGATCCGCGTGCTGGTGGAGAACCCCGAGCTGATCCAGCGCCCGATCGTCCTCGGGGACGACGGCCGCGCCTGGATCGCCCGCGACGGCGAGACGCTCGCCGAGGTCGTCGCCGCCGCCCGCGGCTGACCCGCCCCGCACTCCCGACCCGCCGCCCGCCCCGCACCCCCGGACGCCCCCGACGCCGAGATCGGCGATCTCGGCGGCATCAGCCCCGCACACCGCCGAGATCGCCGATCTCGGCAGGGGCAGCGGGCGGGGACGGCGGGGTGCAGGGGCAGCGGGCGGGGACGGCGGGGTGCAGGGGCAGCGGGCGGGGACGGCGGGGCGGGTCAGGCGAAGCGGGGGTCGACGGGCAGCCGCGGGTTGAGCAGGTGCGCGACCAGCGCGGTCCAGCCGGTCTGGTGGGAGGCGCCCAGGCCCTCGCCGGTGTCGCCGTCGAAGAACTCGCTGAACGTCGGGTGCGCGCTCCACAGCGGCGACTCGGTGGCCTCGATCCGCTTGCCGTCGGCCGGGCGCTTGCCGTCGACGGGCCGGAACAGCGCGGTGAGGCTGCTGTCGATCAGGTCGGCGGCCTCGACCAGCGTCCGGTGCTCGCCCGAGCCCGTCGGGATCTCGATGGTGAACGAGTCGCCGTAGAACCGGCCGAGCGTGCGCAGCTTGTCGGCCAGCAGCACGTTGACCGGGAACCACACCGGGCCGCGCCAGTTGGAGTTGCCGCCGAACAGCTTGGTGCGCGACTCCCCCGGCTCGTACTCGATGGACACGTCCCGGCCGCCGACCTGCGCGACGACGTGGCCGGTGGACTTCGACAGCGACCGGATCCCGTACGGCGACAGGAACTCGTCGGTGTCGAACATGCGGCGCAGGATGCGCTCCAGCCGCTCGCGGTCGACCAGCGACAGGATCATCTTGCGGCCCTCGGGCGCCGACCGGCTGCGCAGCGGACCCATGAGCTCCGGTCGCCGCCGCTGCAGCCAGCGCAGCTGGTTGGCGACGTCGGGGCACTCGGACTGGATCCACGACGGCACCTCGGTGACGCCCAGGATCGGCAGCAGCCCGACCATCGAGCGCACCCGCAGCGGCTCGGCGGACCCCTCGGGCCCGACGAGGACGTCGTAGAAGAAGCCGTCCTCCTCGTTCCACAGCGACTCCTCGTGCGAGCCGAACGAGTTCATGGCCTGCGCGATCGACAGGAAGTGCTCGAGGAACTTGGTCGCCGTCGAGTCCCACGCCTGGTCGAACCGGGACAGCTCCAGGGCGATCTTGAACATCTGCTGGCAGTAGAACGCCATCCAGCTGGTCGCGTCGGACTGCTCCAGCCGGTAGCCGGGCGGCAGCGGCGCGGAGCGGTCGAACAGCGCGATGTTGTCCATGCCGAGGAAGCCGCCCTCGAACAGGCCCGAGCCGGTGGCGTCCTTGCGGTTGACCCACCAGGAGAAGTTCAGCAGCAGCTTGGTGAACACCCGGATGAGGAACTGCCGGTCCCGGTAGCCGTCGATCCGGTAGACGTGCCAGGCCGCCCAGGCGTGCACCGGCGGGTTGACGTCGCCGAAGGCCCACTCGTACGCGGGCAGCTGCCCGTTGGGGTGCATGGCCCACTCCCGGCACATGAGGACCAGCTGCTCCTTGGCGAAGTCCGGGTCCACGTGGGCGAGGGGGATGCAGTGGAAGGCGGTGTCCCACGCGGCGAACCACGGGTACTCCCACTCGTCCGGCATCGAGATGACGTCGGCCAGCGCCAGGTGCCGCCACCCGGAGTTGCGCCGTCCCCGCTTCCGTCGCGACTCCGGCGCCGGCGACCCCGGGTCGCCGTCGAGCCACTGGGAGACGTCGAAGCGGTACAGCTGCTTGGTCCACAGCAGGCCGGCGTAGGCGCGGCGGGCGACGTGCCGGTCCTCGTCGGCGAGGTCCGGGTGGATGACCGTGCCGTAGAACTCGTCCGCCTCGGCCGCCCGGGTGGCGAGCACCGCGTCGAACTCCGCGCCGAACACCTCGTCGTCGGGGTCGGCCTGCCGCAGCCGCAGCCGGACGGTGACCGTCTCCCCCGGGGCGACGGCGTCCCACCGGTACCAGAACGCGGCCTTGGTGCCGGTGCCGGCGGGGTTGACCGCCGCCCGGTCGCCCTGGACGACCCGGCGGCCGATGCCGTCCTTGGGGTACTTCGTGGTGTTCTGCGGCGCGCCGAACAGGGTGACGGCGTCGGTCTCGTTGTCGCAGTGCAGGACGTCGGGCGCCCCCTCGGCGGCCAGCACGTACCGGCCCAGGTAGCCGTGCTCGCACTCGACCGCCTCCAGGCCCGAGACCGTGAGGGTGGGCGCCAGCAGCTGCGTGATGACGCCCTGGCGCTTGTCGCCGCCCCAGGACCACGTGTTGCGGAACCAGACCTGCGGCAGCAGGTGCAGCGGGGCCGCCTCCGGGCCGTGGTTGGTCGCGGTGACGACGATGCACACGTCCTCCGGGCCGGCCTTGGCGTAGGTGACCTGGACGTCGAAGAAGCGGTCCTCGTCGAGCACGCCGGTGTCGGCGAGCTCGTACTCGCGCTCGAGCTTGGAGCGGCGGGCGTTCTCCTCGCGGAGCTCCGCGTAGGGGTACTCGGCCTGCGGGTAGCGGTAGAGCCACTGCATCCAGGAGTGCGTGGGCGTGCCGTCGACGGCCCACCAGTGCTCCTTGGCGTCCTCGCCGTGGTTGCCCTCCTCGTTGGTGAGGCCGAACAGCCGCTCCTTGAGGATCGGGTCGCGCCCGTTCCACAGCGCCACGGAGAAGTTGAGGAAGCCGAAGCGGTCGCAGATGCCGCCCAGCCCGTCCTCGCCCCACCGGTAGGCGCGGGCGTGCGCGTGGTCGAACGGGAAGGAGGCCCAGGCGTCGCCGTCTTCGGAGTAGTCCTCCCGGACGGTCCCCCACTGCCGGCCCGCGAGGTAGGGCCCCCAGGTCCGCCAGGGCGCGGTCATGCCGGCCGACTCGGCCAGCCGGGCGTGCTCGGCGGTGCGGGGTGCCGTGCCCTCCGGGGCGGGGGCGTCCGGGGGCCGGTCCGCCGGGGTGCGCGGAGCGGCGGGGACGCCGGGTGCTGCGGCTGTCACCGCCCCACAGTGACACGGCGGCCGGACCGTCCTGGCACGCCCCCGGTTGCCCCCGTGTCTCCTGTGGTCGAGGGGGCGAGCGTCACTGACGGGACGGCGACCGATGGGTTCCGCGCCCTCCGGCGGTCCTGACTGCCGGTTCCCGACGACGGAGGAGAGTCCCCCCATGGACATGAAGCTCGAGCTGGTGCCGGTCCCGGTCACCGACGTGGACCGCGCCAAGGAGTTCTACCTGGCGGTGGGGTTCGTGGCCGACGTCGACGTGACGCCCGCCCCGGGGGTGCGGGTGGTGCAGCTGACCCCGCCGGGTTCGGGCTGCTCGATCGGGCTGGGCACCGGGCTGCCCGCCTACGACGAGGCGCCGCCCGGCTCGGTGAAGGCGCTGCACCTCGTCGTGGAGGACGTCGAGGCCGCGCGCCGCGAGCTGCTCGGCCGCGGCATCGAGGTCGGCGAGGTGCTCGACGTCGGCGGCGGGGTCCGGTACGCGGGGTTCGCCGACCCCGACGGCAACACGCTCACGCTGCAGGAGATGAGCTGGCGCCGTGGCGACACGTACTGACCACCCCCGTCGAGCGACAGGAGCACGCAGATGAGCCGGACCCGCATCCACAACCTCTCGGTGTCCCTGGACGGGTTCGCCACCGGGGAGGGCCAGTCGCTGGAGACGCCGTTCGGGCACGCCGGGCACCGGCTGCACGAGTGGATGATGGCCACCCGCTTCGGCGCGCCCATGATCGGCCGGGAGGGCGGCACCGCCGGCGTGGACGACGCGTTCGCCCAGCAGCACGAGCCGGGGATCGGCGCCGAGATCATGGGCGCGAACAAGTTCGGCCCGCCCGGCTGGCAGGACGACCCCGCGTGGACGGGCTGGTGGGGTGCGGACCCGCCGTTCCACACCCCGACGTTCGTGCTCACCCACCGGCCCCGGCCGCCGATCGAGATGCAGGGCGGGACGACGTTCCACTTCCTGGACGCCTCGCCCGCCGAGGCGCTCGCGGTCGCCCGCGAGGCGGCGGGCGGCCGGGACGTGCGCATCGGTGGCGGGCCGACCGTGGCCCGCGACTTCATCGCCGCGGGGCTGGTCGACCACGTCCACGTGGTGCAGGTGCCGATCGTGCTCGGCCGCGGGGTGCGGCTGTGGGACGGGCTCGAGGCGGTGGAGGCGGGCTACACGGTGGAGGCGGTCGCCTCCCCCGGCGGCGTCGTCCACCTCACGTTCACGAGGCCGTGACGGGACCGGTCAGCGGGAGCGCTGCTGGCGGCGCGCGACGAGCACGAGGGCGCCGACCACGAGCGCGATCGGCGCCCACGCCGGCAGCGCGAAGCCGCCGAGCAGCAGCCGGGCCACGAACAGCAGCAGCTGGAAGGCCACGAAGAAGCCGACCAGCAGGACGATCCAGTACAGCACCGGCCGCTCGTACTGCAGGCGCTTCAGGTATTCCATCGCTCCCCCTCGGTCGGGCGCCGGGCACACCGGGAGGGCGCCGCGCACCCGGTCCAACGCCCACCGCGGCGCGCGGCGTTCCCGCCGCGCGCCGCGCGCTCCCCCGATGGGGGCACGCTCAGCCGCGGCGCGAGCCCGAGAGCAGCCGGGACAGGCCGCCGTGCAGGCGCTCCACGCACGGGTCCAGCGGCGCGGGGCGCCCGCCGGGCGGCAGGGGCGCGGCGGGCAGCGCCACCCACGCCACGCCGTAGGCGAGGAGGCCCACGCCGGTGAGGGCGAGGACCAGGACGCCGGCCCGCCACAGGACGACGTCCGTGCCGGTGGCGTCGGCGAGCCCGCGGCAGACGCCGCCGAGCATCGTGCCGGTGCGGGCGCGCTGCAGCGGCGGGCGCGACCCGGGCCCGGCGGGCGGGGCGGGGGGCAGCTCAGCGGGCGGGGCGGGGGGCAGCTCAGCGGGCGGGGTGGGGGGCAGCTGGGCGGCGGGAGGGGCGGTCGAGGTCATGGGACGAGCCTGTCCGGCCGCCGGTCCCCTGCCCATCCGGGAACGCCCGGATCCGTCCCCGGTCCTGCGGGTGGGGGGATCCCCCGGCGCCACACCGGGAGGACACGGCCGGGGAGACTGGCCGGGTGACTCCCCGACGCTGTCCCTGCGGCACCGGCCTGGTCCTCGCCGAGTGCTGCGGCCGGCTGCACGAGGGGACGGCGTCCGCGGCGACCGCCGAGCAGCTGATGCGCTCGCGCTACAGCGCCTTCGCCGTCGGGGACGCCGCCTACCTGCTGGCCACCTGGCACCCCTCGACCCGGCCGACGTCGCTGGAGCTGGACCCGCAGGTGCGGTGGACCGGGCTGGAGGTGCTGGCCACCGGCGGCGGGTCGATGCTGGCGGCCGAGGGCACGGTGGAGTTCCGGGCGTCGTGGGTGCGCGACGGCCGGCGCGGTGCCCAGCACGAGGACAGCCGGTTCGTCCGCGAGGGCGGCCGCTGGTCCTACCTGGACGGCGTCGCGCTGCCCTGAGCGGTCACTCGCCGGGGCGGGCGCTGCGCACGGCCACGCCGCCGAAGACGGCGACGGCGCGCAGCCGCACCACCGGGCCGGGCGACGCCCCGGGCGCGGCGGGGGCCACCTTCGCACTGCGACCGCCGAACAGCGCGAAGCCGGTCATCTCCACGGTCGCGCCCTCGGGCAGGACGACGTCGATGCCGCCGAAGACCGCGGTCGCCCGCAGCTGCAGCACCGGCGGGAAGGGCTCGGCCTCCCGGTAGTCCAGGACGACCCCGCCGAAGACGGCCAGCGCCGACTCCCGCTCCGCCGGCTGGCGGCGTCCCCGGCGCTCGGCTCCGCCGAAGACGGCCACCACGGGCGGCGCCGAGTCCGGCGCGGCCGACGGGACGGCGGGCGGCCCGGCCGGGCGCACCGCCAGGCCCTCGACCCGCGGCAGGTCCGCGGTGAGCGCCGCGAGGTCGGCGAGGGTGCGCGCGTCGTAGGCCGCGCCGGTGCGGGTCCGCAGCTCCTCGGGGTCCAGGCGCCCCTCCGCGGCGGCCGCCTCGAGCCGCTCGACGACGGCGTGCCGCTCGGCGTCCGAGGCGCGGACCCCCTGCTCTGCCGTGCCGTCGGGGTCGCCGCTGCTCGTCATGCCAGGACGGTAGCCACCGGCGGCGGTTCAGCGGCGCGCGACGCCCGCGAGGATGCGGTGCGGGTCGGTGGCGGCGGCCAGCGCGGCCAGCCGGTCCCGGACGGCGGGGGCGTGGTCGCGGGCCAGCACGTCGGGGCTCGCCGGCCGGCCGTGGGCGGCCGCCCGGCCGGCGGTGGCCGCGCCCAGAGCCGCGGCCAGCACCTCCGCCGAGGCGGTGGTCGCGGCGACGTCCTCGGCTCCCCCGCCGCCGACCAGGCGCACCGCCAGGGCCGCGTCCCGGGAGCCGACGGCGCTGGGCACCGCCGGCGCCCAGCCGACCGCACCGCCCAGCAGCCGCAGCTCCACCCGGCGCGGCAGCCCACCGCCGAGGGCGGCCAGCACGCCGTCGACGCCGTCGGCCGGCAGCCGGTCCAGCAGCAGCGACGACTCGCGGGCCGACGGCGGCCCCACCGGCGCCGGCCGCAGGTCGCCGAGGGGCCGGACGCCGAGGGCCTGCGCCTGCGGGCGGGTGCGGTCCCGCAGCGGCGCGAGCACCTCGAGGCCGTCCTCGGGCTCACCGGTCCAGCTGACCGACACCGCCACCGAGCAGCCGCCGGCTGGCTCCCGGGCCAGCAGCAGCGAGGTGCCCGCGTGCGGCGGCAGGGCCGGGGCCCACTCGCGCCACGCCTGCAGCACCGGCCGGGCGGCCTCCCCGGGGAAGCGCAGCAACGCGGTCCCCAGCGGCGTGCCCGGCAGCAGCTCCAGCTCGACCGCGGTGACCACGCCCAGCCCCGGCCCCCCGCCGCGCACGGCCCAGAAGAGCTCCGCCTCCTCGGTGGGCGTCGCCCGCCGCAGCACGCCGTCGCCGGTCACGAGCTCGACCGCGCGGACGCGGTCGGAGGCCAGGCCGTAGGTCCGCGCGACCGGGCCCACGCCGCCGCCGGTCACCGCGTCGGCCACCCGCTCCCCCGCCGAGGCGCCGGTGACGGCGACCAGCCCCTGCGCCGCGGCGGCGTCCAGCAGCGCGGGCCAGCGCACCCCGGCGCCGGTCCGCGCCCAGCCCGACGGCCGGACCGCCGTCGCGTCGAGCGCGCCGGTGTCGACGACGACGGCCCGCACGCCGTTCGCGGGCGCCGTCCCCTCCCGGACGGCGAGCCCGCTGCGGCCCGCGAGCCGCACCACCGCGACGACGTCCTCGGGCGTGGCCACCCGCACCACCGACCCCGCGACCTCGGCGCCCGGCGACAGCCGGGCCCGCAGGCGGGCGGCGAGGTCGGGCGGCAGGACGGGCTCGGCGGGAGCTGCGACAGCGGGGGCTTCGGCGGGGGGCACGGGCGCTCCAGGGTGGTGCGGGGAGGGACACGGCGAGCCTCGGCCGGGGTCCTTGCCGGGACCTTGCCCGGCGCTTGCGCAGCAGGTCGCGCCGGTCGGCGCCGCTGCGGGCCCTAGGCTGCGTCCCGATGAGCGGCACCTCCTTCCGGGTCCTCGGCCCGCTCGAGATCCGGCGCGACGACCGCCTCCTGCCCGGCCAGACCGCGCGCCACCGCGCCACGCTGGCCGCGCTGCTCGTCGACGTGGGCCGCACGGTGCCCGTCGACGTGCTGGCCGACCGGGTGTGGAGCGGGGAGCCACCGGCCTCGGCGTCGGGCACGCTGCAGGCGCTGATCTCCCGGCTGCGCCGCGAGCTGGAACCCGACGCCTCGGCCGGCCGGTGGTCGCTGCTGCTGACCCGCGACCCCGGCTACGTGCTCGCCGCCGATCCCGACGACGTCGACGCGGTCCGCTTCGTGCGGCTGCTGCGCGCGGCCCGCGAGTGCGCCGCCCGCGACGACGTCGAGGGGGCGCGCGAGGCCGTCACCGAGGGGCTGGCCCTGTGGCGCGGCCCCGCCTACGCCGACGTGTCGGCCACCTTCGCCACCGAGGAGTCCGAGCGGCTGGAGCAGCTGCGGCTGGACGCCCGGGAGCTCGCCGCCGAGCTGGACCTGCGGCTGGGCCGGCACGCCGAGATCGTCGACGACCTGCAGGAGCTGGTGCGCGGCAAGCCGCTGCGCGAGGGGCTGCGCGCGTCGCTGATGCTCGCGCTGTACCGCTCGGGCCGGCAGGCGGAGGCGCTGGAGAGCTACGCCGAGGGCCGTGCCCTGCTGGCCGACGAGCTGGGCGTGGACCCCGGCCGCCCGCTGCAGGACCTGTACGGCCAGATCCTCCGGCAGGACCCGGCGCTGGCCGCCCCGGCCCGCCCGGCCGCGCCGCCGACCCCGGTCCCCGCCGCGGCGCCCCCGGCCCCGGCGGCGCCCGCCGCCCTGCCGATCGCCGCGCTGCCGGTGCCGCTGACGGCGTTCGTCGGCCGCGCCGAGGAGCTGGGCGTGCTGGCCGGCGCCCTCGACGGCCGGCGGCTGGTCACGCTGGTCGGCCCCGGCGGCAGCGGCAAGACCCGGCTGGCGCTGGAGGCCGCGCGCCGCCGCCCGGCCGGCGCTCCCCCGGCCGCGCTGGCCGAGCTCGCCGGCGTGGAGGACCCGGACCTGGTCGCCGCGGAGGTGGCCACGGTGCTGGGCGTCAGCCTGTCCGGCGGCGACCCGGTGGGGGCGGTGGCGACCGCCGTCCAGGACCGTCCGCTGCTGCTGGTGCTGGACAACTGCGAGCACGTCGTCGAGGCCGCGGCCGCGCTGGCGGCCACGCTGCTGGCGCGCTGCCCCGAGCTGCGCGTGCTGGCCACCTCGCGCGAGCCGCTCGGCGTCCCCGGCGAGGCGGTGGTGCCCTGCGGCCCGATGCCCGCCGGCGCGCCCGGCAGCGACGCCGAGGAGCTGTTCCTCGACCGCGCCCGGCTCGCCGCGCCGCACCTGGCCACGCCCTCGGCGGAGGAGCTGGCGCAGGTCCGCGACCTGTGCACCGCGCTCGACGGCCTGCCGCTGGCCGTCGAGCTGGCCGCGGCCTGCCTGACCACCCTGCCGCTGGCCGAGGTCGCCGCGCGGGTCGACGACCGGTTCGCGCTGCTGTCCGGCGGCTGGCGCACCGCCGCCCCGCACCAGCGCACGCTGGCCGCCACGGTGCAGTGGAGCGTGGACCTGCTGGAGCCGGCCGAGCTGGCGGTGTTCCGCGCGGTGTCGGTGCTGCCGGGCACGTTCGGCCCGGACGCCGTCGCCGCCGTCGCCGCCCCGGAGGTCGACGGCGCCACCCTGCCGCTGCTGCGGGTGCTGGTGGCCAAGTCGCTGGTGGAGCTGGACCACCAGACGGGCCGCTACCGCATGCTGGAGACCCTGCGGCAGTACGCCGAGCAGGGGCTCACCGCCGAGGAGGACCGCCGCTTCCGCGACCGGCACCTGGCCTTCCTCGTCGCGCTCACCGAGGAGCTGGAGGCGACGCTGCGCCGGCCGGCGTGGACCGACAGCGCCCGCCGGCTGGACGCCGAGCAGCCGGGGCTGCGCGCGGCGCTGGCGCACGCGCTGGGCACCGGTCAGGGCGAGGCGGCCCTGCGGATCGGCTCGGCCGTGGCCTGGTGGTGGTACCGCCGCGGGCACGTGCAGGAGGGCCGCCGCTGGCTGGCCGCCGCGCTCGACGCCACGCCCGACGCCCCGGCCGTCGTCCGCAGCGGCGCGCTGCTGGGGGACGCGCTGCTGGCCTACCTCTCCGGCGACGTCGCCTCCATCTGGGCCCGGACCAACGAGATCGTGTCGGCCGCCGGGGACGAGGTTGACGGCGACCTGGCGCTGGCCCTGGTGCTGCGGGCGTTCGTGGGCGCGCTGATCGGCCACGCCGACCCCGACGGCGGCACCGAGCGCGACATCGCCCGCGGCGTGGAGCTCGCCGAGGCGTCGGGCATCGAGTGGGTGCAGGCGGAGATCGCCATGACGCTGGGCCAGTTCGCCCGCGTCGCCGGGGACCCCGAGGGCGCCCTCGACCACCTGGACCGGGCCGAGCGGCTCGCCGTGGCGCTGGGCCACTCGTGGGCGCACTCCTCGGTGCTGTGGATCCGCGCCAAGGTGCTGACCGACCTCGGGCGGGCACCGGAGGCGCTGGCGGCGCTGTGGCGGATGGTCGACCTGACCCACCGCGAGGGCGACGCCACCGGCACGCTGGCCGGGCTGCTCACCGCGGTCGGGGCGCTCACCGCGGGCGGGCACCCGCGGGAGGCCGCCGTCCTGCTGGGCGCCGTGCGGACCGCCGCCCGGCTGGTCGGCTACGACCCGCTGCGGATGGACCCGGCGGACGGGCAGCGGTACGTCACCGCGACCGAGACGGCGCTGCCCGAGCCCGGGCGCGCGGCCGCCGTCGCCGAGGGGGCGCAGCTGGACCTGGGTGGCGCCGTCGCGCTGGTGGGCCGGCTGGCCGCGGGCTGACCGGCGGGGCGGGCGGTGACCTACCCGCGCCGGTCCCGGCGGCCATAGGCTCCGGCGGCCCGGCTCGACTCCTCCACCCGCCGCGCGGACGTGCGCGGCGGGTCCTCGCGGAAGGCGGCCCATGACCAGCACCGCCGGCCTGCAGGTCGCCGACCTGCGCCCGCTCCCGCTCTTCGACGGCACCACCGACGACCAGCTGGCCGAGCTGCTCGCCGTCGGCGCGGAGGTGCCGTTCGCCCCCGGCGACGTGCTGTTCACCGAGGGCCGCCCCGCGGACGCGTGGCTGGTCCTGATCGAGGGCAGCATCGACCTGGTCCGCCACGTCGGCCGCGAGGAGATGGTGCTCGGGGCGATGGACGTGCCGGGCCGGTGGGCGGGCGGGTTCCGCGCCTGGGACGAGCAGGGGGTCTACGTCGCGACCGGGCGGGCCGCCACCGCCGGGCGGGTCCTGCGGGTGCCGGCCCCCGCCCTGCGTGAGTGGTCGAGCGACCGCTTCCCCCTGGGCGTGCACCTGATCGAGGGCTTCGTCCGCACGGCCCGGACCTTCGAGCTGGTGGCCCGCCAGCGCGAGCCGCTGGTCGCCCTCGGCACCCTGGCCGCCGGGCTGGCCCACGAGATCAACAACCCCGCGGCGGCGGCGGCGCGGGCCGTCGACGAGCTGGCCGGGGTGTGCGACGTGCTGCTGTCCACGCTGGGCGGGCTCGCCTCGGAGTCGATCTCGGCCGAGCAGTTCGCGGCGCTGGACGCGCTGCGCCGGGCGATCGAGGTGCCGGTGCCCCCGCTGGGTGGGATGGCCCTGGCCGACCGCGAGGACGAGCTGGCCGACCGGCTGGCCGACGTCGTCCCCGGGGCCGAGTGGGCGCTGGCGCCGCCGCTGGCCGCGGCCGGGGTCGACCTCGACTGGGTGGACCGGGCCGCCGCGGTGCTCCCCGGCGCCGCGCTGGAGCCCGGCCTGCGGTGGGTGGCCAGCACCCTGGTCGCGTCGACGCTGCTCACCGAGCTCAAGGAGTCCACCGGCCGGATCTCGGGCCTGGTGGCGGCCGTCCGCTCCTACTCGGCGCTGGACCGCGCGGCCGTGCAGCGGACCGACCTGGTGGAGGGGCTGGAGAGCACCCTGACGATGCTCGGGTCCCGCATCCCGCCGGAGGTGACCGTCGTCCGGGACCACGCGCCCGACGTCCCCCCGATCGAGGCCTCGGCCGGCGAGCTCAACCAGGTGTGGACCAACCTCCTCGTCAACGCGCTGGACGCCATCGCCCGCGGCGGGCCGGCCACCGCCGGGACGGTGCGGGTCGCCACCCGCACCGACCGCGGCGGCGTCGTGGTCGAGATCGGCGACACCGGCGGCGGGATGCCGCCCGAGGTGCAGGCGCACGCCTTCGACCCGTTCTTCACCACCAAGCCGGTCGGCCAGGGCATCGGGCTCGGGCTCGACGTCGCCCGCCGCATCGTCGCCCGGCACTCGGGGCAGATCGAGATCGACGTCCGGCCCGAGGAGACGGTCCTGCGGGTGCGGCTGCCGCTCGGCCCGGAGCCCGCGCTGCCACGATGAGCGGGTGCTGCTCGCCGAGGTCGTCGCCACGTCGGCCGCGGTGGCGGCCACCCGCTCCCGGACCGCGAAGGCGGCCGCGCTCGCGCAGGCCCTGCGTGCGGCCGACCCGGGCGAGGTCGAGGCGGTCGCCGCGTGGCTGGCCGGCGAGCCCCGGCAGGGCCGGCTGGGCCTGGGCTGGCGCACCCTGACGCGGGCCGCCCACGCGCCGGCGCCCGAGCCGGGCCTGACCGTCGCCGCCGTCGACGCGGCGCTCGGCGACCTGGCCGGCACGCAGGGCCCGGGCTCCGTCGCCCGGCGCGACGCGCTCCTGACCGGCCTGCTGGGCGCGGCGACCGCCGACGAGCAGCGCTTCCTGGTCCGGCTGCTGGCCGGGGAGCTGCGGCAGGGGGCGCTGGAGGGGCTGCTGCTGGACGCGGTCGCCGCGGCCGCGCAGGTGCCGCCCGCCGCCGTCCGCCGGGCGGCGATGCTCACCGGCAGCGTGCCGGCGACCGCGGCGGTCGCGCTGACCGGTGGCGAGGCCGCGCTGGAGGCCGAGACGCTGCGGGTGGGGCGCCCGGTGCGGCCGATGCTCGCCTCGCCCGGGTCGTCGCTGGACGCGGCGCTGGCCGACCTCGGCGCGGAGGTCACCGTCGAGTACAAGCTCGACGGGGCGCGGATCCAGGTGCACCGCGACGGCGACGAGGTGCGGGTGTGGACGCGCACGCTGCGCGAGGTCACCGGGGGCGTGCCCGAACTGGTGGAGCGCGTGCGCGCGCTGCCGTGCCGCTCCGCCGTCCTCGACGGGGAGACCCTCGCCCTCGACGACGACGGCCGCCCCCGCGCGTTCCAGGACACGATGAGCCGCTTCGGCAGCGAGGCTCCGGGCCCGGGCGGGGAGGACGCGGCGGTGCTGCTGTCGCCGTTCCTGTTCGACGTCCTGCACCTGGACGGCCGCGACCTGCTCGACGAGCCGCTGTCCGCGCGCCTGGACGCCCTCGCGGGGCTGCTGGCCGCCGAGGAGCACGCGCCGCTGCGGATGCCCGGCGCCCGCCGGCCCACCCCGGAGCAGGCCGCGGACGTGCTGGCCGCGGCGCTGGCCGCCGGGCACGAGGGCGTCGTCGTCAAGGCCCTGGACGCGCCGTACGCGGCCGGCCGGCGCGGGCGGGCGTGGCAGAAGGTCAAGCCGGTGCACACCCTCGACCTGCTGGTGGTCGGCGCCGAGTGGGGCTACGGGCGGCGCACCGGGTCGCTGTCGAACATCCACCTGGCCGCCCGCGACCCCGCCACCGGCGAGCCGGTCATGGTCGGCAAGACCTTCAAGGGCATGACCGACGAGCTGCTGGCGTGGCAGACGGCCACCTTCCCCGGGTACGCGGTCGAGTCGCCGGAGTGGGGCCTGCGGCTGCGGCCCGAGCTGGTCGTGGAGGTCGCGCTGGACGGCGCGCAGCGCAGCACCCGCTACCCGGGCGGGGTCGCGCTGCGGTTCGCGCGGGTGCTGCGGTACCGCCCGGACAAGGCCGCCGCCGACGCCGACACCCTCGACGCCGTCCGCGCGCTGCTGCCCGGCGCCTGATGACGGGCGCCTGAGGACGGGGCGCCTGAACGCGGGGCGTCGCGGGTAGGCCGTCCCGGCACGGGGACGACGGACAGGAGCAGCCATGGACCTCGGTGGACTCGGCGACAAGGCCAAGAAGGCCCTGGACAGCGAGAAGGGCGAGAAGATGAGCGACTCGGCCCTGGAGAAGGGCGAGCAGTTCGCCGACGACCGGACCGGCGGGCGGTTCGACGCGCAGACCGACAAGGCCGGCGACCTCGCCGACCAGCGCATCGGCCAGCAGGACGACGCGGGCGCCTGACGGCCGCACCGCACGACCGCGGCGGGCGGGCCCCCTGGGGGCCCGCCCGCCGCCGTCAGAGGTCCGCGACCCGCGGGGCCACCTCGGTGCCCAGCAGCTCGATGCCGCGCAGCAGGTCGGCGTGCGCCAGCCGCGGGTTGGTCATCTGGATCGACACCCGCTGCACGCCGCCGAGCTGCTCGGACACCCGGCGCAGCTTGGTCGCGACGGTGTCGGGGTCGCCCATGAAGAAGGCGCCGTCCGGGCCGCTGGTGGCGTCGAACTGCCGCCGGCTGGGCGGGGCGAAGCCCCGCTCGGCCGACACCTTCGTGAACATCTCGTGCCAGCCCGGGTAGATCGTGTCGGCCGCGGCCTGCGTGCTCTCGGCCACGAAGCCGAACACGTGCAGGCCCACCTGCAGCGCCTCCGGGGCGTGCCCGGCGTGCTCACCGGCCCGGCGGTACAGGTCGACCAGCGGGGCGAACTGGCGCGGCTCGCCGCCGATGACCGCGACCATGAGCGGGAGGCCGAGCAGGCCGGCGCGGGCGAAGGACTCCGGGCTGCCGCCGACGCCGACCCACACCGGCAGCGGGTCCTGCAGCGGCCGCGGCCAGACGCCCTGGCCGGTCAGCGGCGCGCGGTGCCGGCCGGACCAGGTGACGTGCTCGGAGTCGCGGATCCGCAGCAGCAGGTCCAGCTTCTCGTCGAACAGCTCGTCGTAGTCGGCGAGCGAGAGCCCGAACAGCGGGAACGCCTCGGTGAACGAGCCGCGGCCCACGACGAGGTCGACGCGGCCACCGGAGAGCAGGTCGAGGGTGGCGAACTGCTGGAAGACGCGGACGGGGTCGGCGGCGCTGAGGACGGCGACCGCGCTGCCCAGCCGGATCCGCTGCGTGCGGGCGGCCGCGGCGGCCAGGATCACCGGCGGCGCGGAGTCGTAGTACTCGGGCCGGTGGTGCTCGCCGATGCCGAAGCTGTACAGCCCCACCCGGTCGGCGGTCTCGATCTCCTCCAGCAGGTCGGCCAGCCGCTCCCCGGGCCCGATCTGCCGTCCCGACGCCGGGTCGGTCACCGCGGCGACGAAGCTGTCGATGCCCACGTGCATGTTGAGCAGTCAACCACCGCGCCGGATCAGGTGCCGATCTCCGTGCGGACGGCGTACAGCTCCGGGAAGAACGTGAGGTCCAGCGCCCGCCGCAGGAAACCCACGCCCGACGAGCCGCCGGTGCCGCCGCGGAAGCCGATGGTCCGCTGCACGGTGCGGAGGTGGCGGAACCGCCAGAACTGGAAGGCGTCCTCGACGTCGACCAGGCTCTCGCAGGCCTCGTAGACGCCCCACGGGGTGTCGTCGGACTCGTAGACCCGGCGGAACACCGGGACCAGGTCGGGCTGGAACGTCCACGGCTCGCGGACGTCGCGCTCCAGCACCGCGGCCGGGACGGCGAAGCCGAGCCGGCCCAGCAGCCGCAGGAACTGGTCGTAGAGGGTCGGCGCGGCCAGCAGCTCGCCGAGCAGCGCGGCGGCCGCCTCGTCGTGCGCGAACAGCGGCAGCACCGCCGCGTCCTTGTTGCCCAGCACGAACTCCACGGCCCGGTACTGCGCGGACTGGAAGCCCGACGCCCCGCCGAGCGCGCCGCGGAACTGCAGGTACTCCCGCGGGGTCAGGGTGGCCAGCACCGACCACTGCTCGGTCAGGGTGCGCTGCACGTTCTTGACGCGGGCCAGCGACTTCAGCGCCGGGCCGAGCTCGTCGGCGGCCAGGTAGGCGCAGGCGGCCCGCAGCTCGTGCAGGACCAGCTTGAACCACAGCTCGCTGGTCTGGTGCTGCACGATGAACAGCAGCTCGTCGTGGTGCTCGGGGCTGCTGCGCGGGTGCTGGGCGCCCAGCAGCCGGTCGAGCTCCAGGTAGCCGGCGTAGTCCATCCGCCCGCCGAGGTCGGTGCGGATCGACTCCTCCAGGGGCCGGACCGACCCGCCGTCGTCGTGCCCCCGCTCCCCCTGCTCCGCCACGACCGCACCGTAGACCCGTCCGGTGGTGCAAGATGGCCGGATGTCCGCGCGCACCCACCTCGTCCTCGGCGGGGGCGCGGCGATGGGGGCCTTCCAGGTCGGGGCGCTGCAGGCGGTGCTCGCGGCGGGGGTCCGCGTCGACGTCCTGCACGGCTGCTCGGTCGGGGCCGTCAACGCCGCGTTCCTCTCCGTCCGGCCCGACGCCGGGCGCGCCGCGCAGCTGGCCGAGCTGTGGTGCGACCCGTTGATGACCCGGGTGCTGCGGCCGGCCTGGCCGGCCCGGTTCCGCGGGGTGGCCCGGGCGCTGCGCCGCGGGGGCGCGCTGCTGGACGAGCGGCCGCTGCGCGCGCTGATCGCCGCGCACGTGCCGGCTCACGACCTGACCGAGCTGAGCGTGCCGCTGACGGTCACCACCACGTGCCTGGACTGCGGCGCGGCCCGGCGGCACGACTCCGGCGGGCTCGCCGACACGCTGGCCGCCAGCTGCGCGCTGCCCGGCCTGTTCCGGCCGGTCCGGCTGGCCGACGGGCACCTGCACGTCGACGGCGGCATCGTCGACGGCGTCCCGATCGGGGCCGCCCTGGCCGACGCCGGGCCCGACGACCGGGTGCTGGTGCTCGACTGCGGGCTGGCGCCGGTGACCGGCCGGGTGGACGTCTGCGCGGCCACCGCCGCGGGCGTGCCGACGTCGGCCTGCGGCGTGCCGGTCGCCGGCCGCGACCCCTACGTGCCGCCGGTCGAGGCCGGCCCGGGCGCGCTGGACTCGGTGCTGCAGGCGTTCACCGTCGCCCGGGCGGTGGCCAACCGGGCCGCCGTCCGCGACGCCCTGGACGACCCGCGGGTGCAGGTGCTGCCGCACATCGCCGACGCCTGGGCCGCCGGCCTGCTCGACCGGGTGCCGCAGGGCCCGCGGGACGTCGCCGCCTGCGTCGGCCTGCTGGAGGCCGGTCGCGCGGTCACCGCGGCGTGGCTGGCCGCGCACGGCGACCGGGTGTCAGCGGCGGCGCAGCAGGGCTGAGGCGACCGGCTGCCCCAGGTCGCGGGCGTGGGTCAGCGCGTACGGCAGCCCGTGCCGCAGCGTCCACCAGGCCCGCTCGGCGCGGCCCGGCCCGCGCGGCTCCGGTCCCGCGGGCAGCGCGGCCGGCGCGAAGCGGCCGGTCGCGGCCAGCACGCCGGCCGCAGCCGCCGCCATGCCGCGGTGGCCGGCCTCGGCCGGGTGGATGCGGTCGGCCGCCCAGCCCCCGGGCCGGGCGAGGACCGGCACGGCGCCGAGGTCCAGCACGTGCACGCCCGGCTGCCGGGCCAGCTCGTCGACGGTCGCGTTGACCGCGGCCACCCGCGCGCGCACGGCGGTGGCCACCCGGCGGGGCACCGGGCGGACGGCGGCGGGGTCGTGCAGCCGGCCGAGCAGCACCTGCGCCCCGCGACGGTGCGCCGCGGCGACGACGGCCCGCAGGTCGCCGGCGACGGCGTCGGGGTCGAACCCGGCGCGGCCGACGTCGTTGAGCCCGGCGAGCACCGTGGCCAGGTCGACGTCCCCCGGCAGCTGCGGGAGCTGCCGCGTCCGCACGTCGCCCACCCGCGCGCCGGCCACCGCCAGGCGCACCAGCCGGGCCCCGGGCAGCGCCGCGGCCAGCAGCCCGACCCAGGTGCGGGCCGGCTGGATCCGCAGGCCCACGCCCTCGCCGCAGCTGAGGCTGTCGCCGAGGGCGGCCACCACGGTCACGCGGCGCGCCCCGGCACGGCCGCGTGGACGGCGAGGAAGCCGCGCACGGTGGCGTCCCACGAGTACTCCTCGGCGCGCGAGCGGGCCGCGCGGCGGCGCACCCCCTCCGGTACGGCCAGCAGGTCCTCGACGGCGTCGGCGACGGCCGCGCCGGTGCCGCGGGCGGCGCGGCCGGCTCCCGGGCCGAGCACCGCGGGCAGGGCGGAGCCGGCGTCGGCGACCACGGGCGTGCCGCAGGCGAGGGCCTCCAGCGCGGCCAGGCCGAACGTCTCGACCGGGCCGGGGGCCAGCGCGACGTCGGCGTCGGCGAGGGCGGCGGCCAGCCGGGCGCGGTCGGGCACGAAGCCGAGCCACTGCACCGGCAGGCCCCGGGTGGCGACCTGCAGCGACCGCCGCAGCGGCCCCTCCCCGGCGACGACCAGCCGCGCCGGGACGCCGCGGCGGCGCAGCTCGCGCAGCGCGGCGACGGCGACGGCGGGCCGCTTCTCCACCGACAGCCGGCTGGCCATGACCAGGTGGACGGCGCCGTCGGGGGCGCCGGGCCGCGGGCCGGTGCGGGCGGGGAAGGCCGCCGTGTCCACCCCGAGCGGGACGACGGCGAGGTCGCGCGTGCCGATGCGGCGGAACTCCTCGGCGGCCCACTCCGTCGTGCACACCACGGTGCCGAAGTCGCGGGCAAGCGCGGCGTTGGACCGGTCGGCGGCGGCGCGCAGCGGCAGGCGGGTCCACTGGGCCAGCCAGCGGTCCAGGCGCTCGTGGCTCACCACCACGGCGGGCACGCCCCGCCCGCGCGCCCACCGGCCCAGGCCGCGCAGCGTGGTGCGGTCGTGGACCTCGAGCACGTCCGGGGCGGCGGCGTCGAGGACGCGGCGCACCCGGCGCAGGTCCAGCAGCAGCCGGTAGCCCGGCGCCACCGCCAGGGCCGGGGCCCGCAGCACCACCTGCCGGCCCCAGGGGGTCACGACCTCGGCGTCCTCGGGGCCCGGCAGCACCTGGACGACCTCGTGGCCGTGCGCCGCGTAGCCCGCGGCGAGCGCGCGCATCGCGGTGCGCAGGCCGCCGGACGTGGGGCTGACGAAGTTGGCCGCCTGCACGATCCGCACCCGGCCAGCCTGGACACCCCGGGGCACGCGCGGGCGTCCCCCGGGACGATCACCGGCTGAAGCCCCGGCGAACAGCAGGTGCGGCCCCGGCCCACGGCCGCGTGCGAGCATCGGCCCTCGTGCGACGTGCGGCGAACGGATCGGGGGACGGGGGTCCTCGTCCGGAGCCCCTCCCCCGGGAGGTCCGCGTCCTGGCGGTGGTCGCCTTCGTCGTGGCCCTGGGCTTCGGGGTGGTGGCCCCGGCCATCCCGCTGTTCGCCCGGGACTTCGGCGTCGGCACCACCGCCGTCGGGCTGGCGGTGAGCGCGTTCGCGTTCTTCCGGTTCGCGTCGGCGTTCGGCGGCGGGACGCTGGTGGAGCGGCTGGGCGAGCGCACCGTGCTCGCCGCCGGCCTGGCCGTGGTCGCCGTGACGAGCGGCCTGGCGGCGCTGGCCGGGTCGTTCCCGGTGTTCCTGGCGCTGCGCGCGGTGGGCGGGATCGGCAGCGCCATGTTCACCGTGTCGGCGCTCGCGCTGCTGCTGCGGGTCGCGCCCGCGACGGCCCGGGGCCGGGCCGCGGCCACCTACCAGGGCGGCTTCATCCTGGGCGGCATCGCCGGGCCCGCGGTCGGCGGCCTGCTGACCGAGCTGTCGCCGCGGCTGCCCTTCTTCTTCTACGCCGTCATGCTCCTGGTCGCCGGCGCGGTGGCGCTGGTGCTGCTCCGGGAGCCGGCGGGGCGCCCCGGCGCCGGTGCGGCCGCGGCGACCCCCGACCTGGCGGAGGGCCCGGTGCGGCTGGGCGCCGCGCTGCGGTCGCGGGTCTACGTCGCCGCGCTCGTGGTCAACCTGGGGATCGGCTGGGTGCTGTTCGGCGTCCGCAACTCCCTGGTGCCGCTGTACGTCACCGAGGAACTGGGCCGCGGCGCCGCCTGGGCCGGCGCCGGCCTGCTCGCCGGCTCCGCGGCGCAGGCGCTGGGCCTGCTGCGCGCCGGCCGCCTGGCGGACTCGTGGGGGCGGCGCCCGGCCCTGGTCCTTGGGGCCACGCTGGGGACGACGGCGATGACGCTGCTGGTGCTGCCGCCGGCGACCGGGCTGTTCCTGCTGTCCATGGCCACGTTCGGGCTCGCCGCGTCCCTGCTGTCCAGCGTGCCCGCCGCGCTGGTCGGTGACCTGAGCCCGGCGCGCGGCGGGCGGCTGGTCGCGGTGTTCCAGATGTCGGGCGACCTCGGCGCGGTGATCGGGCCGCTGGTCGCCGGGTGGCTCACCGACGTCGCCTCCTTCCAGGTGGCGTTCGGCGTGAGCACCGCCGTCGTCGCCGCCGGGCTGGTGGCGGCGCTGGGGCTCCCCCGCCGCTGAGCCCCGCCGCCGCGACCGGCAGGATCGGGCGGTGCCGATCGAGCGGACCGTCCGCCTCTCCTTCACCGCGGCGTCGCGGGAGGCGCGGACGCACACCAACCTGTCCGCCGTCCGCAGCGACGGCCCGGTGCTGTGGGTGGCCGGCGACGAGACCGCGACGGTCGAGCGGCTGGTCGCCGACGACCCCGCCGAGCCGCGCGAGTTCGGGCGGCAGACGACCGTCGCGCTGGCCGACCTGGTGGACCTGCCCGGCGAGGACGCCGAGGAGGAGGCCGACGTCGAGGGCCTGGCGCGGACCGGCCCGTTCCTGTGGGTGGTCGGCTCGCACAGCCTGCGGCGGCGGCAGGTCAAGGACCGCCACGACGGCGAGAAGGGGCTGCGCCGGCTGGCGCGGGTGACCGGCCAGGCCAACCGCCAGCTGCTGGCGCGGATCCCGGTGGCCGAGGTCGACGGCCTGCCCACGCCGGTGCGGGAGCTCGAGGTGGACGGCGTCCGGCACCACGCCGCCGTCCTCGGGGCCGACCTGCGCGAGCTGCTGGCCGACGACGAGCACCTCGCGCCGTTCCTGCCGATCCCCGGCAAGGACAACGGCCTGGACGTCGAGGGCGTCGCCGTCGCGGGCGACCGGGTGTACCTCGGGCTGCGCGGGCCGGTGCTGCGCGGGTGGGCCGTGGTGCTGGAGCTGCGGCCGGAGGTCGACGAGCGGGACCCGACCCGGCTGCGGCTGCGCCCCTTCCCCGACGGCCGCGGCTACCGCAAGCACGTGCTGCGGATGGACGGCCTGGGCGTGCGCGACCTGTGCCCGCACGGGTCGGACCTGCTGGTGCTCGCCGGCCCGACGATGGACCTGGACGGGCCGGTGCGGGTGTACCGCTGGCACGGGGCGTGCGCGACGGAGACGCCGCAGGTGGTGCGCGGGGACGCCCTGACCCGCGAGGTGGACCTCCCCTTCGGCGACGGTGACGACCACGCCGAGGGCATCGGCCTGCTCGGCGCGGACGGCACGCGGCTGCTGGTCGTCTACGACAGCCCGTCGCCGGCCCGCCTGGACGAGCACGGCGGCGTGACCGCCGACGTCGTCCGCCTGCCCGCCCGGTCGTGAGCCGGCGTCCCGAGCCTGCGAGGTGGGCTCGGTGGACCGGCCGCGGAGCCTCGCGTTCCGCTGGGTCAGCCGGGGGGCGACCTCGGTGCCCTGGTGGTAGATCGCGCGCCAGTCGCCGGCCGCGCGTTCCCAGACGGTCGCCCGACGTGTGAACCGGGCACCCTGCCGGAGCTCGTAGGTCAGCAGGAACGTGTCAGCCCCCAGGGGACGGCAGGCGAAGTCGCTGGTCTCCCAGATGTCGGGCGTGCCGTCCGCGTAGCGCCGCTCGAGCACAGACCAGACGAGTTCGCGGTCGTAGCGGGCGCCGGATGCTCCGACCTCCCAGAAGTCCTCGGCGGTCATGGCCTCGAACGTGGCCCTGCTCGTTCCTCGCTCCGTCCGGTGGAACAGCGGTTCGCGGGCCACGAGTTCATCGAGGACGCCGGTGGGGTCCGAAGCGCTCATGCGGTCCACTGTCCCCGGCTCACCGGCCCATCGCGTCGGGCGCGGGAGGGAACCCGTCTCTGATGCTCCCCCGCCGTACTCACGCTCCGTCGAAGCTCGCGGAACTGTCGTACCTGCGGCCTAGCGTGCGGGTCATGACGACGGCGGCGGGGAGGGGCGTGGCTGTCCCGGTGCTGCCGTCGGAGGTGGTGTCGGCGGCGGTGGGGGACGTCGACCTGGTGGCCGACATCTGGTCCACCGACGCGCGGATGGCCAAGGAGTTCGCGGTGCAGACGGCGACGGTGGCCGAGCTGGCCCGCCGCCGCGGGGTCGGGGGTGAGCGTGCTGCGGGCCGGGTGGGTGCGGTGGCGCCGGCGGAGGAGTTCGTGGCCGAGTTGGCGGTGGTGCGCGGCTGCACGGAGCCGGAGGCGGCGCGGTTGCTGGCGCAGTCGCTGCTGCTGACCGGCGCGTTGGCCGGGGTGTGGTCGGAGTTGTTCACCGGCGCGCTCAGCGTGCGCAAGGCGCACATCCTGATCGACCTGCTGGGGGACGCCGGTCCGGAGGTGGCGGCCGGGGTGCTGGCGCGGGTGCTGCCCGCGGCCGCCGACTGCACGCCGGATCGGCTGGCCGATCGGGCCCGCTACCACCTGTACCGGCTGGACGCCGCCGCGCGCGACCGGCGCCGGCGGCGCGCCGAGGCCCGCGCCGACGTGCACGTGGAGCGCACCCCGGAGGGGCTGGGGCGGTTGGTGATCGACGGGCCGCTGCCGCAGGTGCACGCCGCCCGCGACGCGGTGGACCAGTACGCCCGCTGGCTGCGCGCCGACGGGGACCGGACGCCGATCGGGCGGCTGCGCGCGCAGGTGGCGCTGGACCTGGTGCTGCGCCCCTGGGACAGCCGCCGCCCGCCGGTGACCGCGCAGCTGACCGTGCACGCCGCCGTTGCCGGGCTGCGCCCGGGCGGGGTGGCGCCGGGCGAGCTGGACGGGCAGGTGATCACCGCCGCGCAGTGCCGGCAGGTGCTCACCGACCTGGACGTGCTGGACCTGCAGCCCCCGGTCGGCGGGTCGATCCTGATCGCTCTGGACGACCCGGCCACCGGCCAGACGATCGCCGTGGCCACCCGCGCCGAACTCGCCCGCGCCGCCGGCACCGGCCGCCGCACCAGCCGCCGCACCGGAGCGCAGACCGACCCCGCCACCGACCGGGACCGGGCCGAGTCACCGCCCGACGGGCCGCCGCCGGACGGGCCGGGGCTGCGCCCGCCACCCCCCACCGGCGCTTACCGGCCCACCGCCGCCCAACGCCGCCTGGTCCACGCCCGCGACCGGCGCTGCCGCATGCCCGGCTGCCGCCGTCGGCCCGGCCGCCACGACCTGGACCACGTCACCCCGCACGCGGCCGGCGGGGCCACCGCCTGTCACAACCTGTGCTGCCTGTGCCGCCGCCACCACCGCATCAAGACCCACGCGCCGGGCTGGACCTTCACCCTCCACCCCGACGCCACCCTCACCGTCACCACACCCGCCGGCGCCACCCGCACCACCCGCCCACCCGGCTGGTGCCACGATCCCGAACCCGACCCACCCTGGCTCGACGAGACCGCACCACCCCACCCCGCCCACCCCGGACCCGCCGCCGCGGAGGCGGGTCAGGGTTGGGCTGCGGCGCGCTCTCCCGGTCGGTGCGGTGGGGATCCGCGGTCTGGCCAGTGGCCGCGTCAGCCGGCTGCGGTCCCCTGCCCGGTCGCCGTGCCGTCGGTGTCGCCCACCGACGGCCCGCCGGTCTGCGTCGAGGTCGACGCCGTGGTCTGTGCCGTGGACGGCGTCGTGCCCGGGTCCGACGGCGCGGGCTCGGACCCCGACGGCTCGGACGGCGCCGGGTCCGAGGGCGCCGGGTTGGAACCCGAGGGGTCCGACGGCGCGGGGTCGGACGGCGCGGGGTCGGACGGCCCGGGGTCGGACGGCGCGGCCCCCGACGAGCCGGGGTCGGTCACGGCCGGATCGTCCGCCGAGGGCTCCGCGGGAGCCGACGCCCCACCGCCGGCTCCGGTCGAGGTCCCGGCGCCGGCCTCGGTCCCGGGTGCCGCGCCCGAGCCCGGAGCCTCCCCGGCACCGGGAGCGGGGACGTCGGCAGCGGGACCGGACGGCACCTCGGGCGCCTCCGGTGCCGGCGCCGCGGCTGGCGCGGGCGGGGACACCGCGACCGTCACCCGCACCTCGTCGCCGTCGTCGAGCCGGGCCCCCGCCGGAGCGACGGCCAGCACCGTCTCGGCCGGCTGGTCGCCGGTCACCTGGTCCACGCGGACGACCCGCAGCCCCAGCCCGGCCAGTTCCGCCCGCACCTCGGGGAACGGCCTGCCCACGTGGTCGGCGGCGGACAGCAGGACCCGCTGGTCCGCCGCCGCCGACGGGCCGTCCGCGGCCGCGGCTCCCTCACCGGCCGCGGCGGCGCCCTCACCCGGGGGCGGGTCCTCCGCTCCCCCGGCCCCGCCCAGCACGAGGACGAGCGCGCCGGCGGCCACCAGCAGCACGAGGAGCGGGGCCAGCACCGCCAGCGTCCGCCGCCGCGACGGGGAGGCGCCGCCCGGCGCGCGCACCGCCCCGGCCGGGGCCGGCGCCGGAGCCGGGACCGGGGCGGGAGCCGGGATGCGCGCCGGCCGAGTGGCGCCCACCGCGTCGCCGTCGGCGGCGTGCGGGTGCGCGGCCAGGGTCTCCTCGACCGCGGTCAGGAAGGCGGCGCCGTCCGGGAGCCGGTCGCCCGGGTCCTTGGCCAGCGCCGACCCGATCAGGCCGCGGACGTCGTCGGGCAGGTCGTAGGGCAGCGGCCGCGGCTCCTCGACGACGTGCTTGAGCGCGACGGTGACCGGGTTGGTGCCCTCGAAGGCGGCGTGGCCGGTCAGGGTCTCGTAGCCGACGAGGCCCAGCGCGTACACGTCGCTGGCCGGGGTCGCGGGCTCGCCCTTGGCCTGCTCGGGCGACATGTACTGTGCCGTCCCGACCACCTGGCCGGTGCCGGTCAGCGGGATGCTGTCGGCGGAGCGGGCGATGCCGAAGTCCGTCAGCTTCACCGCCCCGTCGCGGCGCACGAGGATGTTCGCGGGCTTCACGTCACGGTGCACCAGCCCCCGCCGGTGGGCCTCGGCGAGCCCGGCCGCGGTCTGCTGCAGCACCGACAGCGCCGCCTCCGGTCCCAGCGGGCCGTCCGCGGCGAGCCGGGTGGACAGCGGCGCCCCGTCGACGAGCTCCATGACCAGGAACGCCAGGTGCTCGCCGGCCTCGGCCTCCGACGCCTCGCCGTAGTCGAGCACGGCGGCGATGTTGGGGTGGCTGAGCGCGGCGGCGTGCCGGGCCTCGCCGCGGAACCGCTCCACGAACGTCGGGTCGTCGGCGTACTCGCTGCGCAGCACCTTCACCGCGACGTCGCGGTGGAGGACGGCGTCGCGTCCCCGCCAGACCTCGCCCATCCCGCCGCAGGCGATGCGGTCCTGCAGTTCGTACCGGCCCCCCAGGAGCCGTCGTTCCCGCTCGCCGCCCACCGCTGATCACCCTCGTTCCTCGTGCGCGGGCCTCGTCCCGCTCCCCGGATGAGTCCCCATCCGGGACGCCGCCCACACCCCGATCCCGCCGCGCGTCCCGCCGTCACACGTCCCGTCACACGCCGGCCCCGTCGGATGGGGGCAGCCGGCGGGAGGACGCCGGACCGACACAGGAGGGACGAGCGATGCCACTCTTCATGGACGTGCACACCATCGAGACCGGGGTCTCCAGCGACGACGTCGCGGCGGCGCACCGCGCGGACCTGGCCGTCCAGGGCGCGCACGGCGTCGAGTACCTGCGCTACTGGGTGGACGAGGAGGCGGGGAAGATCTTCTGCCTGGTGCAGGCGCCCGACGCCGAGTCCGCCAACACGGTGCACCGCGAGGCGCACGGCCTGGTCGCGGACGAGATCTACACCGTCACCGAGCACGCCTGAGCCGGCGGCCGAGCGGCATGACCGGACGACGCGGCCCCCGGGAGCGCCCCACCGCGCCCGGGGGCCTCGTCGTCCAGCTGCTCGGGCCGCCCCGCCTGGAGCTGCCGGGCGGGGCGGCGTACCGCTTCCGCAGCCGCAAGAGCTGGGCGACCCTGGCCTACCTGCTGCTGGCCGACCGCCCGCCCCCGCGCGCCCGCCTGGCCGAGCTGCTGTTCGCCGGCGCCGACGACCCGCTGGGGGCGCTGCGCTGGTCCCTGGCCGAGATCCGCCGCGGGCTGGGCCCGGGCGGCTGCGTGGCGGGTGACCCGGTGGTCGTCGACCCCGGCCCGGGCGCCACCGTCGACGCCGTCGTGGTGACCGCCGGCGCCTGGCAGGACGCCGTCGGGCTGCCGGGGCTGGGCGGGGAGCTCCTGGAGGGCGTGGACGTCCGCGCGGCGCCGGCCTTCGACGCCTGGCTGTTGGCCGAGCGCCAGCGCCTGACCGCCGCCTCGGAGTCCGTCCTGCACGAGGCCGCGCTCGCCTCCGCGTCGGCCGGCCGGCTCGACGTCGCCCTGGCCCACGCCCGGCGGGCGGCAGACCTCGCGCCGCTGGACGAGGAGCACCAGGCGCTCGTCGTCCGGCTGTACCGCCAGGCCGGCCAGGACGCCGCCGCGGAGCGGTCCGCCGCCGCCTTCGCGCGCGCCCTGCGCGCCGAGCTCGGCGTGGCCCCCGGGCCGGCGCTGGCCGCGGCCCTCGCCCGACCCCGCGCCGACCGGGACGCCGGCGCCGGGGCACCCCGCGCCCCCGACGACGAGGCGATCGGTGCCGTCGTCGAGGCCGGGGCGGCCGCCGTCGCCGCCGGCGCCGTGGACGCCGGCCTCGCCTCGCTGCGCACCGGCGTCCGGCTCGCCGACCGGTCCGGGTCTCCCCCGGGCCGCACCCGCGCCCGCCTGGTGCTGGCCGAGGCTCTGGTGCACACGCTGCGCGGCCTGGACGACGAGGGCCTCGGGCTGCTCCACGAGGCCGAGCGCATCGCCGCGGCCGCCGGGGACGGGAGCGCGGCCGCCGCGGCCCGCGCCGAGCTGGGCTACGTCGACTTCCTGCGGGCCCGCTACAGCCGGGCCACCCGCTGGCTCACCCGCGCGCTGGAGGCGGGGCCCGCGCCGGCCGTGGCGGCGATGGCGACGACCTACCTGGGCGCCGTCGAGAGCGACCGGGGCGACTACCCGCGGGCCGCCCGGCTGCTGACGGCGGCGCAGCGGCTGTCCCGGGAGGCCGGCGACCCCCGGCGGGAGGCCTACGCGCTGGCCATGCGCGGACGCGTCGACCTCCTCCGCGGCGACCTCGGGTCCGCGGCGTCCCGGCTGGCCGCGGCCGCCGACCTCGCCGCCTCCGCCGGCTGGCTGTCGTTCCTGCCCTGGCCGCAGGCGCTGCTCGGCGAGGTGCACCTGACCGCGGGCGAGCCGGCCCGCGCGGCCCGCGTGCTGCAACCGGCGTTCGCGCGCGCCTGCGAGCTCGGCGACCCGTGCTGGGAGGGGCTGGCCGCCCGCGGCCTCGCGCTGGTCGCCGAGGCGGCCGGTGACCCGGGCCGCGCCTTCGCCGTGCTCGCCGACGCGCGCGCCCGCGGCACCCGGTACGCCGACTCCTACGCGTGGCTGGACGTGCACGTCCTCGACGCGCTGTGCACCCTCGGCCGCCGGCACGCCCACCCCGACACCGGCCGGTGGGTGACGGCCATGCGCACGCGGGCCTCGCGGACGGGGATGCGGGACCTGGCCGTCCGCGCGCTGCTGCACGGCGCCGCGCTGGGCCGCCCCGGCGACGCCGCGGCCGCCGCGCTGCTCGCCGAGGAGGTGGACAGCCCGCGCCTGCACGCCCTGGCGGAGGCGGTCAGGCCGACGGCGTCGGCACCCGCCGGCTGAGCCGGCGCCACAGCCACCCCGACGGCACCCGTCGCCCGCTCACCAGGTACTCGGGGACGGCGTCGTCCAGCAGGGTCGCCTCCAGCGCCCGGCGGACGGCGGGGCGGCCGGCGAGCAGCAGCTCGTCCCCGGTCCCGAGGACGACGTCGTCGCCGGGCGCCAGCAGGTGCTCGGAGCCCTGCCGCAGCACCAGCGGCACCGCGGCCAGCCGGCGGTCGCGGTCGACGGGGTTGCGCAGCAGGTCGCCCAGCCGCAGCCGGCCGCCGTCCAGCCAGCCGCGCAGCGAGGGCGCCTCCGCCTCGTCCAGGCACACCTTCCACAGCGGGTCCAGGTGCCGGCCGCACTGCTGGACCAGCCGGTCGGTGACGGCGGCCGCCCAGGCGTCGTCGCGCTCCGGCAGGCCGCGCAGGAAGCGCCACAGCAGCGGCGTCGACAGCCGCGCGTACGCCTCGTGCGCCACCACCGCGGTGGGCACCAGCAGCGCGTCGACGTGCAGCGCGGCGAACAGCGGGGCGCTGGCCGGCGAGTTCTGCCGCGCGGCGACGAACACCCCGGGCGCCACCAGCCGCGCCTCGGCCACCAGGGACACGTTGGTCACGTCGTCGTCGCTGCCGGCGACGAACCCGACCGCGCCGACCAGCCCGGCGCGGACCAGCACGTCGGGGTCCGAGGCGTCACCGACGACCGTGGGCCCCTCCTCGCCGTCGCCGTCCCGCGGGTCGACCGTGACGACCTCCAGGCCCTCGGCGCGCAGGTCGGCGGCGAAGCGCCGGCCGAAGGTGCCGTAGCCGGCCACCACCCAGCGGCCGCGCGCGGGCGCGTGCGTGGGCTCGGGCAGCTCCGCGCCGGGCCCGCTCTCCAGCCAGGTGGTCAGCTGGTAGGACGCCGGGGCCCGCAGGGCCAGCCGCAGCCGGTCGCCGAACAGGTCGAAGGGGTTGATGACGGTCGGCGAGCCGAACGCGCGCATCCGCTCGGCCACGACCGCCGACGTGGTCCGCGCGACGACCGGCAGCTCCGGCCGCAGCAGCGCCGCGCTCATCGCGACGGCGAGGTTGACCTGGTCGTCGTTGGTCAGCGCGACCACCCCCTCGCACCAGGGGTGGTCCAGCCCGGCCACGACGAGCGCGTGCAGGTCCCGCGCGTCGCCGACCAGGCCCGGCACGTCGGCGTGCGAGGTGTTCAGCTCCAGGGCGTCGATCCGTCCCTCGTCCCGGTCGACGACGGTGAAGCGCCGGCCGAGCTCGTCGAAGGACCCGCCCAGCAGCTCCCCGGTCTGGCCGTAGCCGGCGACCAGCAGGAACGGCTCGCGCAGCCGCGCGACCTTGCGGGTGACGTGACCGGTGGTCAGCGCACGCCGGAAGGCCCGGTCCTGCAGCAGCGTGAGGACGGCGCCGATCGCGTATGCCCACCCGACCACCGTCAGGTAGATGGCGCCGGTGACCCACATCCGCTGGGCGTAGGTGAACGTCGTCGGCAGCTCGCCGAAGCCGATCGTGGTCGCCGTGTAGCTCATGAAGTAGAAGGCGTCGAAGACGCTCAGCCGCACCGGGTCGCCGGCGGCGTCCCGGCCGGGGATGAGCGCGAGCCCCACCACGCTGACCGTGAAGACCAGGATCAGCGTGATCAGCGGCGCCCGCAGCCGGCGCAGGACGACCAGGACGGCGCCGGACTCCTGGGCGCGGACCACCACCGGGTGCCGGCGGCGCATCCGCTTCTCCGGCGGGGTGACCGGGCCCGGGCCCGATCCGGCGAACAGCCGCCAGAAGGCCCGCAGCACCCCGCCCACGCCGGCCGCCGTCAGCGTCGCTGGAAGGACACGGTCTCGACGACCAGCAGCACCAGGGACACCGTGTTGGCCAGCAGCGCCCCGCCGGAGAGGGAGACGACGCTGGAGGTGGCGTGGGCGTCCAGGCCGGCGCTGCTGACGTGCTCGGCGTAGACGAAGACGACGGTCGCCGCGAGCAGCTGCAGGTCGGCCACCAGGCTGGTCGCCAGGTGGACGGCACCGATCTGGGTGCGGTCGCCGAACTTGAGCACCGTGGCCACCAGGTTGACCACGACGGCGGCGTACAGCTCCCACGGGTTGTGCAGCGCCGGGTCGGCGATGTCGCCGATGAAGAACCCGAAGTTGAGGGTGGCGGCGAGCAGCACGAAGAAGCCGAACACCACCTTCTCGAGGTTCATCCGCGCGACTCCGGGGCTGGTCACCGGCCCGACCTGGACCGACGCCGACGGTAGCGCGACCGGCGGGGTCGTGCGGCCCTGGACGGCGGTAACCGGCCGGGCCACCCTCGGCGGGCATGACCACCGAGGCGACCTGGCTGGACTCCATGCCCGCGGTGTACGACCGCTGCCTGGGCCCGGCGCTCTTCGAGCCCTACGCCGCCGAGCTCGCCACCCGCGCCGCCCGCCTGCACCCCGCCCGGGTGCTGGAGGTGGCGGCCGGGACGGGGCGGGTCACCCGCCGGCTGCGCGAGGCCCTGCCGGAGGCGGCGATCACCGCCACCGACCTCAACCCCGGCATGGTGGCCGCCGGCGCGCAGCGGGTCCCCGGCGTCGAGTGGCGGGCCGCCGACGCCCTCGACCTCGGCGTCCCCGCGGCCTCGGTCGACCTGGTGGTGTGCAGCTTCGGGATCATGTTCGTCCCGGACCGGCCGGCCGCCGCCGCCGAGGCGGCCCGGGTTCTCGCCCCGGGCGGCACGCTGCTGCTCTCCGTGTGGGACGACGTCCGCGCCTCCACCTTCCCCACCGCGCTGGTGGAGGCCCTGGCGCAGGTGCTCCCCGACCGGACGCCGCAGTTCATCGAGCGGGTGCCGCACGGGTACGCCGACCCGGCGCGGATCACCGCGGACCTCGCCGCCGGGGGTCTCGCCGTCGCCGAGCTGGTCACGGTCTCGCTGACCGGGCACGCCTCCTCGGCCCGCGACCTCGCCGAGGGGTTCTGCCTGGGCACCCCGCTGCGGTTCGCCCTGGAGCTGCACGGCCCGCTGGACGAGCTGACCTCGGCCGTCGCCGACCGCATGACCGCGCTGCTGGGCGAGGGCCCGCTGACCGGCGGGCTCGCCGCCCACGTCGTCACCGCGCACCCCGCCTGACGCGGGGGCACGGCATGCTGGCCGGGTGGCCCCTCCCCGCCCGGCGACGACGGAGTCCCTGCTCGCGCAGGCGTGGGCCGCGCTCGGCGGCGGCCCGGTGCCCGCGGTGACCGTCCGCGGGGACGCCGGCCTGGCCGGGCCGCTGGCGGCCGGGGAGGCGTCGCTGGCCGCCGTCGCCGCGCAGCTGCTGGCCGCCCGAGAGCTCGCCGGCGGGACGGACCCGCGGGAGGCCGGGGACCCGCTGGAGCTGGACGCCCGGCACGTCGGCCTCGCCGTCCGCAGCGAGCGGTACGTGCGCCGCGCCGGCGCGCCGGTCGGGACGGGGTTCGCGCCGATGTCCCGCTTCTGGCGGGCCGCCGACGGCTGGGTGCGGCTGCACGCGAACTACCCGCACCACCGCGCCGCGGTCCTCGCGGTGCTCGGCGAGCGCGACCCGGACGCCGCGGCCGCCGCCCTGCCCGCGACCGCGCTGGAGGAGGCGGTGGTCGCCGCGGGCGGCGCCGCGGCGGCCGTGCGGACCGAGCAGCAGTGGACCGGCTCGGCCCCCGGGCGCGCGCTCGCCGGCCTGCCGCTGCTCTCCCTGGACCGCGTCGGCGACGCGCCCGCCCGCGACACCCCGCGGCCGCGGGTGCTCGCCCTGACCCGCGTGATCGCCGGCCCGGTCGCCGCCCGCACCCTGGCCGCGCACGGCGCCGACGTCCTGCGCCTGGAGAGCCCGCGGCTGCCCGAGGACCCGGGGACGCTCGCCGACACCGGCTCCGGGCAGCGCACCGCCGTCGTCGACCTCGCCTCCCGGGGCGGGCGGGCGACCGTGGAGGAGCTGCTGGCCGGGGCCGACGTCGTCCTGCTCGGGTACCGCCCGGGCGCGCTGGAGGCCCTCGGCCTCGACCCCGCCGAGCTGGCCGCGCGGCACCCGCACCTGGTGGTGGTGCGGCTGTCGGCGTGGGGCACCGCGGGACCGTGGGGACGGCGCCGCGGCTTCGACTCCCTCGTCCAGGCCGCGACCGGCATCGCAGCCGCCTGCGGGAGCGCGGACGCCCCCGGCGTGCTGCCCGCCCAGGTGCTCGACCATGCGACCGGTCACCTCGCCGCCGCCGCGGCGCTGCGGGCCCTGGCCCGCCGCCGCGCCGGGGGCGGCACCTGGTCGGCCGAGCTCGCACTGGCCCGCACCGCGGCCTGGCTGCTCGCCGCCGTGCGCCACCCCGCCCGTGGCGGGGACACCTCTGGCCGCGGTGGTGGGGACCCGGCGCCGTACCTGGTGGACCTGCCCGCGGGCGACGGCCCGGTCACCGTCGTCGGCCCGCCCGGCTGCCCGCCGTGGGCGCACCCGGCGCTGCCCTCGACGCCGGCCTGGCTCGGGTGAGGACGGGGTCGTGGCCGGTCAGAACCGCCAGCGGGTGGCCCCGCCGGGGTCGACCGTGAGCAGCGCGGTCGCCCGCCCCGGGGTGAGCCGGTAGACCCGCCACGGCGGCGGCCCCGCCGACGGCGCGCTGAACTCCGCCGTCAGCGCGGTGCCCGAGTCGTCCACGCGCGCCGGCCAGCCGTCGGCGGACCAGCGGCGCGCCATGTCGGCCACCGTCGCGGGGTCGTCGACGACCTCGGCCTCGCCCTCGACGACGAGGTCGAACTCCTCGGTGGCCACGCTCATCGAGCACCGCGGGTCCCGGGCCAGGTTCCGCCCCTTGCGCGTGGTCTCGCCCGTCTCGAACCACAGGGCGTCGTCCACCCAGAGGGCGCCGATGCCGGTGACGTGCGGGCTGCCGTCGGGGTTCGTCGTCGCCAGCCAGAACGTGTGCCGGCCCGGGCCGGTGGTGCCCGGGGCCTGCTCGAGCCCGCGGTCCAGGCGGTCGCGGACCAGCGTCCAGTCCACCAGCGGGCTGCCGTAGAGGTCGGCGAGGTTCGTCGCGTCCATGCGGTTCCGACCCCCGGGCGTCGCCGGACTCATCGGCTACGGCCGCAACCGGTCGGCCGCGATCCGCTCGCCGACGGCCTCCAGCAGCTCCGCCGCGCGGCGCATGCTGCGCGCGGGGTCGGGCTCGAGGTCGCGCAGCTCGTACACCGCGTCGAGGCCCGCCGTGACCGGGTCGGCGAGGTCGCACGCCCCGGCCACCGCGACCACCGCCGCCCCGGCCGCCCGCGCCCGGGCGGCCACGCCCAGCGGGCCCTTGCCGCGCAGGCTCTGGGCGTCCAGCCGCCCCTCCCCCACGACGACCAGCCGCGCGTCGCGGAGGGCGTCGTCGAACCCGGTCAGCTCCAGCAGCAGGTCGACGCCGGGCACGATCCGGGCGCCGAGCAGCGCGGCCGCCGCGAACCCCAGCCCGCCGGCCGCGCCGGCCCCGGGCACCGCGCGCATGTCCTCCCCCGTGGCGTCGGCGACGACGTCGGCCCAGCGCGCCAGCGCCCGGTCCAGCAGCGCCACGGTGCCGGGGCCCGCGCCCTTCTGCGAGCCGTAGACCGCGGCGGCCCCGGCCGGTCCGGTGAGCGGGTTGTCGACGTCGCAGGCGACCAGCAGCTCGACGTCGCGCAGCCGCGGGTCCAGGCCGGCGAGGTCGAGGCGGTCGAGGTCGAGCAGCGCCGCGCCGCCGGGCCCGACCGCCGTCCCGTCCGCGGCGAGCAGCCGGGCGCCGAGGGCCGCGACCGCGCCCGCCCCACCGTCGGTGGTGGCGCTGCCGCCGATGCCCAGCACCCCCCGGCTCGCCCCGGCGTCCAGCGCCGCGGCCAGCAGCTCCCCGACGCCGGCGGTCGAGGCGGCCCGCGCGGTGGCGTCGTCCGGCGGGCCGGGCAGCCGGCCGAGCCCGGCGGCGGCGGCCATCTCGACGACCGCCGTGTCGCCGCGGACGGCGTACACCGCCTTCACCGGCTCCCCCAGCGGCCCGGTGACGCGGACCCCGGCCGGCGCGAACCCGTGCCGCAGGACCAGCTCGACGGTGCCCTCGCCGCCGTCGGCGACCGGCCGCTCGACGACCTCGGCCCCGGGCGCGCCCCGGCGCAGCCCGCGGGCCAGCGCGGCGGCGGCCGCTGCGGCGGTCAGCGAGCCCTTGAACGAGTCCGGGGCGACGACGACCCGCGCACCTGCCATGCCCCCAGGGTGCCCGCCCGCGCGACCGGCAGGATGGCCGCATGGACCTGGGACTGGAGGGCCGGCGCGCGATCGTGACCGGCGCGAGCCGCGGCATCGGGCTGGCCGTCGCCGAGGCGCTGGCCGCGGAGGGCGCCTCGGTGGCGCTGGTGGCCCGGGACGCGGCGGGGCTGGCCGCGGCCGCCGACCGGGTGGCGCGGGCGGGGCGGCCGGTGCTGCCGCTGTCGGCCGACACGACCGACGACGCCGCGGTCCGGGCCATGGTCGACCGCGTGGTCACCGAGTGGGGCGGCGTCGACGTCCTGGTCAACTGCGCCGCCCGCCCCGCCTCCGCCGGCCCGACCCCGCCGCTGGCAGAGCTGGCCGACGACGCCGTCCGCGTCGAGCTGGAGACCAAGGTGCTGGGTTACCTGCGCTGTGCCCGCGCCGTCGCCCCGCACATGGCCGCCGCCGGGTGGGGCCGGATCGTCAACGTCAGCGGCCTGAACGCGCGGCGCACCGGCTCCCTGGTCGGCTCGGTGCGCAACGTCGCCGTCGCCGCCATGACCGCCAACCTGGCCGACGAGCTGGGCCCGTCGGGCATCACCGTCACCTGCGTGCACCCGGGGACGACGGTCACCGAGCGGACGGCGTCGGTGGTGGCCGACCGCGCGGCCCGCGAGGGCGTCGACGAGGCGGAGGCCGCGGCGCGGCTGGCGGCGGGCACCAGCATCGGCCGGCTGGTCACCGCCGCCGAGGTCGCCGACCTCGTGGCCTTCCTCGCCTCCCCGCGCAGCGCCGGGGTCACCGGCGAGTCGATCGCCGTCGGCGGCGGCAGCCGCGGCGTCATCCACTACTGACCCCGTCCCCCACCACCGTCCCCCACCACCGAGGAGCACCGATGCCGTTGCCGGGCACCCCGCTGCGGGAGCTGGGCTTCCTGACCATCGGCGCGTTCGACCCCGCCGACCCCGCGGCCGGCCACGAGGCGACGCTGCGGATCGTCGAGCTCGGCGAGCGGCTGGGCCTGGACAGCGCCTGGTTCCGCCACCGGCACCTGCAGCACGGCATCTCCTCGCCGGTCGCCGTCATGGCCGCCGCCACCCAGCGGACGAGCCGGATCCGGCTGGGCACCGCCGTCACCCCGCTGGCGTGGGAGAACCCGCTGCGGCTGGCCGAGGACTGGGCGACGGTCGACGTCCTGTCCGGCGGCCGGCTGCAGCCGGGCGTCAGCGTCGGGCCGCCGATGCACTGGGACGACGTCCGGGGCGCCCTCTACCCCGACACCGCCGACCTCGAGGACTTCTCCTACGAGCGCGTGCTGCGGCTGCTGCGGCTGGTCGCCGGGGAACCGGCCAGCACCTTCTCCGGGCGGGAGGGCGTGGTCGAGGAGTTCTCCGACCGGGTGCAGCCGCACTCGCCCGGTCTGCGGGAGCGGATGTGGTACGGCGGTGGCAGCCTGCGGTCGGCCGTCTGGGCCGGCGAGCACGGCATGAACCTGCTGACCAGCAGCGTGGTGCGCGCGGAGGAGGTCGAGGGCGTGGCCCCGGCCGACTTCGCGGGGCTGCAGGCCGCCCACCTGCGGGCGTTCCGCGCCGCGCACCCGGCGGGGCGGGCCTCGCAGGGGCTGGTCGTCCTCCCCACCGACTCCGCCACGGCCGACCAGCGGGCCCGCTACGAGGCCTACGTCGCGGCGCGCACACCGCGGACGGCGGCGCCGCAGGGCCCGGGGCGGCTGCTGTTCGCCCGCGACCTGATCGGGCCGGCGGAGTCGATCGCCGAGCAGCTGTACGCCCACGCCGGGTTCCGCGAGGTCGACGAGGTGGTGTTCGCGCTGCCCTTCAGCCTCGCCGACGCCGACTACGAGCAGATCCTCACCGACATCGCGACCCGCCTGGGGCCCGCACTGGGCTGGCGCCCGGCCGGCTGAGGGCCCGGCCGCCTCCTACAGGCTGACGGCCACCGTCGCCGCGAGCTCCCGGACCGCCTCCAGGTCGGCCGGTCCGGGCGCGCCGGTCAGGCTCAGCGGCGCGGCGACCTGCTTCCACCGCAGTGCCCCGGTCACCTTCGCGATGCTGGCCAGCGCGCCGGCCGTGTCGTCGTTGCCGTGCACGTACACCCCGAACGGCAACCCCACCGTGGCGTCCAGGCACGGGTAGTAGACGGTGTCGAAGAAGTGCTTGAGCGCCCCGGACATGTAGCCGATGTTGGCCGGCGTCCCGAGCAGGACGCCGTCGGCGGCGAGCAGGTCCGCCGCACCCGCCGACAGCGCCGGCCGCACGGTCAGCTCCGCCTCCTCCACCATCGCGACGCCCTCCCGCACCGCCTCGAGCACCGCCTGCAGCGCGGGCGAGGGGGTGTGGTGGACGACGAGCAGGCGCGGCACGGACCGGATCCTCCCCTACCTCGCGGCGCCGAACCGGCCGGCCTCGGCCACGAGCTCGTCGACCACCCGGCGCACGACCAGCCGCTCGGCGGTGTCGGGCCGCAGCAGCGCCTCCACCCACCGCCCGGCCCGCACCCCGGCCAGCGGCAGCAGCCGGACCCCGGGCTGCGCGCCGCCGGTGTGCCGCGGCAGCAGCGAGACGCCGTGCCCGGCCGCCACCAGCGCCTCGGCCACGGAGAAGTCGTTGATCCGGTGCGTGATCCGCGGCGCCGACCCCGCGGCCGCCGCCACCGCGTCGAGGACGGTCGCCACCGGGAACCCCTGGCGGACGGCGATCCACTCCTCCCCCACGAGGTCCGCGGGCGTCACCGCGTCGCGCGCGGCCAGCGGGTGCCCGGCCGGCACGGCGACGTCCAGCGGCTCGCGCAGCAGCGGGACGACGCGCAGCCGAGACCCCGCCCCGGGCCAGCCGGCGCCGCCGTCGGGGCGGTGCGCCACCACGACGTCGACCCGGTCGGTGAGGCCGGGGAACGCGTCCTGGGCGACGTCCTCGTCCGAGCACACCAGGTCGATGCCACCGAGGGCCCGCACGCGGGTGAGCAGCCCGGGCAGGAGCAGCTTCGCCCCGCTCTGGAACGCCGACACGCGCACCGTGCCCTCGGGCCGGTCGAGGAAGACCGCGCACGCCGCCCGAGCGCGCTCCACCGCCACCGCGACGTCGACCGCCGCGTCGGCCAGCGCCGCGCCCGCGGGGGTCAGCCGCAGGCCGCGGCCCACCCGCTCGGTGAGCGGCACGCCGACGTCCCGGGTGAGCGCCGCCAGCTGCTGCGACACCGCCGACGGCGTCAGGTGCAGCACGGCCGCCGCCGCGCTCACCCCGCCCTGACCGCGGACCGCCCGCAGCGTCTCCAGCGCCCGCACGTCCATGCAGCAACGCTACAAGGACGGATCAGCAACGTTCGCTGGTGCTGCACGACCGGACGCCGCACGCTGGACGCCGTGCCCGCGCGCGACCGCCTCCTCGCCCTGCTCGTCGCCGTCGCCTGGGGCCTCAACTTCCCGGCGATCCACCTGTCGCTGGAGCACTTCCCGCCCTTCCTCCTCGTCGCCCTGCGCTTCGCCGTCATCGCCGTCCCCACCGTGTTGCTGGTGCCCCGCCCGGACGTGCCGCTGCGCTGGCTGCTCGGCTACGGGTTGGGCTTCGGCGTCCTGCAGTTCGTCTTCCTCTACGCGGCGATGGACGCCGGCATGCCCACCGGCCTCGCCTCGCTGGTGCTGCAGTCCTCGGCGCCGTTCACGGTGGTGCTGGCCGGGCTGCTGCTGGGCGAACGGCTGAGCGCCCGCCAGCTGGCCGGCACCGGCCTGGCCGTCGCCGGGCTGGGCGGCATCGCGGTGCACCGGGCCGGCCTGGACGGCGGCGCCACGCTGCTGCCGGTCGTGCTGACGCTGTGCGGCGGCCTCGGCTGGGCGCTGGGCAACCTGTGCAACCGGCAGGCCCGTCCCACCCGGCCGTTCCGGCTGACGCTGTGGGTGACCGTCGTGCCGCCGCTGCCCATGCTGGCCGTCTCCCTGCTGGTCGAGGGCCCGGCCCGGATCGGGGCGTCCTTCACGGGGCTGGGCACCCGCGAGGGGCTGCTGGCGCTGGCCGGCCTGGCGTTCACCGTCGTCGTCGCCACGCTCGGCGGCTCCGGCATCTGGACGGCGCTCATGGCCCGGCACCCGTCCGGTGTCGTCGCGCCGTTCTCGATGCTCGTCCCGGTCGTGGGGACGGCGTCGGCGTGGCTGCTGTTCGGCGAGGCCACGCCCGCGGTGGAGCTGGCCTGCGGCGCCCTCGTGGTGGCCGGGGTGCTGCTCGGGTCGTGGCTGCCGCGGCCCGCCGTCCCGGCGGTCGGGAACCCGGGCGACACCGTCCGGGCGCACACGGCAGGATCGACACCGTGACGCACTCGCCGACCGACTCCGACACCGGCCAGACGCAGCGCCCCGCGCCGCCCGCCGCGATCTCCTTCGCCCGCGGCGCCCCCTCCACCGACATCGTCGACGTCGAGGGCCTCAAGCAGGCCGCCGTCGCCGCCTTCGACCGCGACCCGGCCGGCGTCACCGGCTACGGCACGGCGATCGGCTACGTGCCGCTGCGCCGCTGGATCGCCGACAAGCACGGCGTCCCCGAGGACCACGTGCTGGTCACCAACGGCTCGATGCAGGCCGACGCGTTCCTCTTCGACGAGTACGTCACCCCGGGCACGTCGGTGATCACCGAGCGGCCCACCTACGACCGCACCCTGCTCGGCCTGCGCCAGCGCGGCGGCGACGTCCACCTGGTGACGCTGCAGGAGGACGGCATCGACGTCGACGAGGTGGAGGCGCTGCTGGCCGGCGGGCTGCGCCCGGCGTTGGCGCACGTCATCCCCAACTTCCAGAACCCCGCCGGGTACACGCTGTCGCTGGCCAAGCGGGAGCGGCTGCTGGCCCTGGCCCGCGAGCACGACGTCCTGCTGTTCGAGGACGACCCGTACGTCGACGTCCGGTTCACCGGCGAGCCGCTGCCGCGGATGCTGGAGCTCGACGGCGGCCCCGACAGCCGGCACGTCGTCTACGCCTGCTCGTTCTCCAAGACCGTGTGCCCGGGCATCCGCGTGGGCTACCTCGTCGGGCCGCCCGCGGTCATCGACCGGATCCGGGTGCGGGCGACCAACACCTACATCGCCCCGAACATGGTCGCCCAGGCCACCGTGTACCAGTACGTGACCGGCGACCGCTTCCCCGCGGCGCTGGAGCGGGTCAAGAGCGCGCTGGCCGAGCGGGTCGGCGTCCTCGACGAGGCGCTGCGCACGCACCTGCCGCAGGCGACGTTCCGCCGTCCCGAGGGCGGCTACTTCCTGTGGGTGTCGCTCCCCGAGGACGAGGGCCACGACGTCGCCGCCATCGTGCGCGAGGCGACGGCGCGCGGCGTGGCCATCGTGCCGGGTACCGACTTCCTGCTCGAGGGTGGCCAGAACGCGTTCCGGCTCGCCTTCTCGGGGGTGACCGCCGACGTGATCGACGAGGGCGTGCGCCGGCTCGCCGAGGCGGTCGCCGCCGCCCGCGGCTAGCTCCTCAGCCGCCCGTACCAGCGGGCGAGGTCGGGCAGCTGGTGGTGGGCGTTGAGCCCGCTGGGGTTGGGCACCACCCAGGTGTCCACCCCGCCCAGCGGCTCGGGCTGGCGGCCCAGCGCCGCCCGCGGGCGGCCGGTCGCCAGCCGCCAGGCGGTCACGCCCAGGACGGCCAGCACCCGCGGCCGGTGCTCGGCGACCAGCGCGGCGAGCGCGTCGAGGCCGGCGCGCAGCTCCTCGGTCGAGAGCTCGGCCGCGGTGCGGGTGGGGCGGTCGACGATGTTGGTCGACCCCAGCCCGTACCGCGGCAGCTCGCCGTCCTCGGCCGGGGCGAGCCGGCGCGGGGTCAGGCCGGCCAGGTGGATCGCCGGCCAGAAGCGGTTGCCGGGCCGGGCGAAGTGGTGCCCGACCTCCGCCGACCGCAGCGACGGGTTGATGCCGCAGAACAGCACGTCCAGGCCCGGCGCGACGACGTCGGGCAGCGGTTTGCGGTGCGGCACGGCCCGAGTGTGCCCGCGGGGCTAGCGTCGGGCGGGTGACCGAGCGCTGGTTCGAGGACTACCCGGTGGGGGCGACGGGCGAGTACGGCCCCCTGACGGTCACGGCGGAGGACGTCGTCGACTTCGGTCGCCGGTACGACCCACAGCCGTTCCACGTCGACGAGGCCGCGGCCGCCGCCGGCCCGTTCGGCGGGCTGATCGCCAGCGGCTGGCACACCTGCGCGCTGATGATGCGGCTGCTGGCGACCGAGTACCTCTCCCCCGCCTCGAGCCTCGGCTCGCCGGGGGTCGACGAGCTGCGCTGGCTGGCGCCGGTGCGCCCGGGCGACGAGCTGACCCTGCGCACCACCGTGCAGGAGGCCCGCGTCTCCCGCAGCAAGCCCGACCGGGGCCTGCTGCGCACTCGCGTCGAACTGGTCGACGGCGGCGGGACGGTGGTGCTGTCGATGCTCGCGATGACCCTCGTGCGCACCCGCCCGGCCGGCTGAGCGCGGGCCCGCCGTCGACGGGGTTGCACCGACCTGGCACCGTCGTGTCGGGTGCAACCGGCCGACGGCGGGTATGCCCCGTCTGAGGACGTCGTGGAGAGCAGGAGCGCAGGATGCCGCAGGGCACGGTCACGTGGTTCAACGCCGAGAAGGGCTTCGGGTTCATTGCACCCGAGGACGGTGGGGACGACGTGTTCGTCCACTTCTCGGCGATCGAGGAGTCGGGCGGGTTCCGCAGCCTCGACGAGGGCGAGCGGGTGGAGTACGAGGCGAGCCAGGGCCAGCGCGGCCCGCAGGCCGACCGGGTGCGGTCCCTCGGTGGCGGCGGGGGCCGCGCCGGCGGTGACCGCGGCGAGCGCCGGGAGCGCACCGACCGCGGCGGGGCACGCCCGTCCGGGGGTCGGTCGCAGGGCACCGTGGCGCGGTTCAACGCCGAGAAGGGCTTCGGCTTCATCGAGCCCGACGACGGCGGCGACGACGTCTTCGTGCACTACTCGGCCATCGACGAGTCCGGCTACCGCGAGCTGCAGGAGGGCCAGCGCGTCGAGTACGACGCCGTCCGCGGCCAGCGCGGCATGCAGGCCGAGGCCGTGCGCGTGGTCGGCGGCGGGGGCGGCGGCTACGGCGGCGCCCGCGGCGGCCGGCAGGACCGCGGCGGCTCCGACCGCGGCGGGTACGGCGGCGGGCGCGGCAACCGCGTCGAGGGCACCGTGGCCCGGTTCAACGCGGAGAAGGGCTTCGGCTTCATCCAGCCCGACGACGGCGGCGACGACGTCTTCGTGCACTACTCGGCCATCGACGAGTCCGGCTACCGCGAGCTGCAGGAGGGTCAGCGCGTCGAGTTCGAGCCCGTCCGCGGCCAGCGCGGCATGCAGGCCGAGGGCGTGCGCGTCGTCGGCGGCGGGGGCGGCGGCTACGGCGGCGGCCGCGGCGGGCGGCAGGACCGCGGGCGCCCGGCCGGCGGCGGGTACGACCGCCCGGCCCGCGGCGGTCGCGACGAGCGGCCCGCCCGGCGCGGCGGAGGCGGCGGCGGGGGCCGCGGCCAGGGCACGGTGAACTGGTTCAACGCCGAGAAGGGCTTCGGGTTCATCACGCCCGACGACGGCGGCGACGACGTCTTCGTGCACTTCTCCGCGATCCCGGACCGCGGCGGCTACCGCGAGCTGCAGGAGGGCCAGCGGGTGGAGTTCGAGGCCAGCCGCGGTCAGCGCGGGATGCAGGCCGACTCGGTCGACCCGCTCTGACCCCCGTGCCGGCACGGGGCACACTCGGCCCCGTGCCGGCCGATCCCGTCCCCCCGCTGGTGACGCTGCACCTGTGGGGGGTGTCCGGCGCCGGCGTCGCCCGGGCCGTGGCGCGCATGGCCACCGACCGGCTGCGGCTGCGGCCGACGCCGGGCCTGCGGTTCGCCAAGCTGCTGGGCACCGGCAGCGGGCGCACCTTCACCGTCCGCGACGCCGACCCGCACCGCTGGGGCCTGCTCGCCGTGTGGGACGGCGAGCAGGCGGCCGCGGCGAGCCCCGTCCCGCCCGGCTGGCGCCGGTTCGCCGACGAGGAGTGGTCGGCGCGGCTGCGGCCGCTGACCGCGCGCGGGCTGTGGTCGCGCCGCGAGCCGTTCGGCCGGCCGGCGCCCACCCGGTGGGAGGGCCCGGTCGCCGCGGTCACCCGCGCCCGGCTGGTGCCCCGCAAGGCGGTGCGCTTCTGGTCGGCCGTGCCGCCGGTGTCGGCCGACCTGCACCGCTCCCCCGGCCTGCGGATGGCGCTGGGCATCGGCGAGGCACCGCTGGGCCTGCAGGGGACGTTCAGCGTGTGGGAGTCCGGTGCCGCGCTGAACGCCTTCGCCTACGACCGGGCGCCGCACGCCGACGTCGTCCGGCGCACCGCCACCGAGGGCTGGTACGCCGAGGAGCTCTTCGCCCGCCTCGCCGTCCTCTCCACCACCGGCACCGTCGGCGGGCGCGACCCGCTGACCTGAGCGGGGCCGGTCAGCCCGCGAACGTGAGCACGTCGGCGACCGGACGGCGGTTGGTGGCCGGCGTCCGGTCGTCGGACGGGTAGCCCAGCCGCAGCAGCATCTGCGGGTGGCCGATCAGCGACAGCCTCGACCGCAGCTGCGTGCGCGCGGCCGGCCAGTCCAGCGCCTGGGTGAGCGGCGAGGCCGCCAGCCCCGCCACCGTGGCCCGCAGCAGCACCTGGCCCAGCGCCCGGCCGGCGGTCAGCCAGGCCATCGAGTCGTCGTTGTCGGTGCCCAGCAGCACGACCGTCGGCCGCTCCACCGGCGGCGGGGGCGCCTCGGGGTCCTGCGGGTCGAGGAAGGGCGAGCGGGCCGCCGGCCGGGACCCGACGACGAAGTCGCGGACCAACCAGTTCGACGGCCGGGTGTGCGGGTCCTCCTCCGGCACGGCGCCCACCGGGATGCCGTCGACCGCCGCCGGGTCGGTGCGCAGCCACTGCTGCAGCTCGGCGAGGTACTCCGGCTCGTCCTGCTCCATCTCCTCCGCGCGGGCGACGAGGAACGCCGTCGCGACCTCCTCGTCGGACTCCGCGATCGGCTTGGACCACACCGAGAAGGCGCCGGCGGCGCGCTGGAGGTCCTCCAGCACCTCGGTCGGCACGGCCCGCGGCAGGAACGGCGCCCGCTCTGTGTGCCGGCTGCCGATGGCCCCCGCCAGTGCCCGGTCGGCCTCGGAGACCTCCCGCGGGCCGGTGACGGTCAGCGTCGCCAGCAGGTCGGCGTCGGCCGGGTCGGGCAGCAGCTCGACCGCCACCTCGGCACCGGCGGCCCGCAGCGCGACCAGCGCGAACTCCACCGCCACGCCGCAGCTCACGACCCGCTGGCGGCCGCTGCGGTCCAGCGCGTGCAGCGCCCGCGCCGGGTCCGTGTACACGTCGAGGCGGTCCCCGGTCACGACGAACGACCAGGGCTGCGTGTTGTGGATCGACGGCGCCCTCGTCGCCGCCGCCACCACGCCGCTCCACTGCTCCCGGTCCACGGGCCACCCCCTCATCGCCCCGGCGGGGCCTCGCACCTGTCGGTCCCCTGCCTACCCCATCCCGGCGCCGGCGACAGCAGCACCTCCGGCCACCTCACCGGCCCGCCCCTAGGTTGGCCGCATGGCGCAGCCGCTGCGGGTGGGGATCGTCGGGTCGGGCTTCATGGGCACCGTGCACGCCCGCGCGGCGTCGCGGGCCGGCGCGCGGCTGGTCGCGGTCGCCACCCGCGCCGGCGGGGCGGACGTCGCCGCGCGGCTGGGCGCCGAGCGCGCCGTCGAGCGGCTGGACCAGCTGCTGGGCGAGGTCGACGTCGTCCACCTCTGCACCCCCAACGCCCTGCACGCCGGGCAGGTGCGGGCGGTCCTGGCCGCGGGTGCGCACGTCGTCTGCGAGAAGCCGCTGGCCCCCGACGTCGACACCGCGCGCGCCCTGACCGCGGAGGCGGCCGCCGCCGGCCGGGTCGCCACCGTGCCCTTCGCCTACCGCTACTACGGCTCGGTGCGCCAGATGCGCGCCCTCGTCCGCGCCGGTGGCCCGCTGGTCCAGGTCCGCGGCAGCTACCTGCAGGACTGGCTGGCCGAGGACGACGCCACCGACTGGCGGGTCGACGCCGCCGTCGGCGGGCCCTCCCGCGCCTTCGGCGACATCGGCGTGCACTGGGCCGACCTCGCCGAGTTCGTCACCGGGCACCGGATCGCCCGGCTGGTCGCGGTCACCCGCACCGTCGTCCCGCACCGCGGCGGGCAGGAGACCAGCACCGAGGACCTCGCCGGCGTGCTGTTCGAGACCGCCGACGGGGTGACCGGGCAGTTCGCCGTCAGCCAGGTGTCGTGGGGGCGGGCCAGCCGGATCTCGCTGGAGGTCGACGCGCGGGACGCCGCCTGGGCCTTCGACTCCGAGCGGGAGGAGGTGCTGTGGCGCGGCGACCGCGAGGGCGGCCACCTGCTGCCGCGCGGCCGCTCCACCGACCCGGCGGTGACCCGGCTGGACCGGGTGCCGGCCGGGCACCCGCAGGGCTACCAGGACTGCTTCGACGCCTTCGTGGCCGACACCTACGCCGCCGTGGGCGGCGCGGCGCCCGACGGGCTGCCGACGTTCGCCGACGGCGCCCGGGCCGCGGAAGTCACCGCCGCGGTGCTCGCGTCGGCGGCCTCGGGCTCGTGGGTGGACGTCGGCGCGCCCGCTCAGGGGCCGAAGTAGAGGCGGACGGCGGTGCCCTCCGGGCCGGATCGGACGGCGGCGTCGTCGGCCAGGCTCCAGGCCAACCACAGCCCGTGCGGGCCCTCGTCGGACCCCGGGGGCACGTAGCCGAGCGTGTCGTCGGGCAGGCCCGGCCCGCGGTCGGACACCTCCACGACGAAGGTGGGCCCGTCGAGCCACGTGGCCAGCTCCGCGTACGGCGCGACCGAGAGGGCGTTGAGCACCAGCTCGTGCGCGGCCAGGACGACGTCGCCGAGGCGCGCCCGACGGTCCCCGGGGACCGTCGCGGACACGTCCCGCCGCGCCTGCCAGGGGGAGGTCACGGTCAGCACGTCGGCGGCGGCGGGCCGCTCGCGCCAGGACGGCTGCACCGAGCGCAGGTAGCGCGCCGGTTCCTCGTACGCGGGCGCCGGGACGGGCGCGCCGTCGCCCCAGGTGAGCGGGTGCGTGCGGGCCACCTCGGCGAGCACCTCGGCCGGCAGCCGGCGCCGGTCGTGCAGGCAGAGGCTGTAGTAGGGCAGGTCGCCGAAGCAGCGGTTGGCGACGGACTCGTAGCGGCTCCACCGCCGCCCGTCCTCGCGGGCCAGCCACACCGGCTCGCCGGCCAGCCGCCAGCGCGGCGCCTCCGACCGCAGGGCGCGCAGCCGCTGGTCGTAGGTCTGCAGGGTGCGGTGACCACCCCGCCACCACGTCTCGGCGGCGGCGAACACCGCGAGCCGGCCGAGGTCGGCGCCCAGGTGGGCGGCGAGCAGGCTGCGGACCCGCTCGCCCGCGACGACGAGCACCGGCTCGTCCCGGGAGAAACCCTCGAGGACGAAGGGCACCAGGCGGCGCACGAGGGCCTGGTCGCCGTCGAAGACGAACCCCTCGTGGGCGAGGCGGGTGCCGTCCCACTCCCCGGTGGGACGGACGAGGGTCACCCGTCCTCCGCGGGGACGACGGCGAGGCCGAACAGCTCCAGCACGCGGCGGGGCGCGCGCCGGACGCCGACCGGCCGCACCCGCACGCCGCGCTCCGCCAGGTCGGCGAGCGCACCGGCCAGCGCGCGGGCGCCCGCCACGTCGAGGAACTGCAGGCCCGCCAGGTCGAGCACGACGTCCGCGGCCATGCCACCGGCCGCGTCCGCGGCCATGCCACCGGCCGCGTCCGCGGCGACGGCCCGCAGCGCGCGGCCGACCGCCTCGGCCTGGGAGACGTCGACCTCGCCGTGCAGGGCGAGCACGCCGCCGCGCGCGGACAGGTGGGCCAGCGGGTACCGGTCGCCGTGGTGCTGCGCCGGGTGCAGGACGACGATCGGGCCGACGACGTCCGCACCCAGGGCCTCGTCGTAGAGGCACAGGGCGGTCATCGGGACGCCGCCCATCAGCACGTCGGCACGCTGTTCGTAGGCGTGCAGGGCGGCCAGCCCGGCGGCGTCGGCGCGGGCGAGGGAGCTGATGTCGGCGGCGACGCGCAGGCCCGTGTGCCCCTCGGCCACGGCGGCGGCGGTCTCCCGGCGGTAGCGCTCGACCTGGTCGGCGGGCGACACGGCACCGGCGGCGTAGCCGTCGGCGGTGCCGCGGATCTCCAGCCGGCCGTCGGCGAGCATCCGGTCGCGGTCCGGGAGGCCGGCCAGCGCGTCCAGCAGCGCCGGGCGGGACGGCCCGACGAGCAGCAGCTTCTCCCCCCGCAGGCGCCCCTCGCCGAGGAAGGGCAGCACGGCCGCGCCGAGCTCCGCCTCGTCGGCGAAGCTCCAACAGACGTGGTCCCCGGGCGCGAGGCCGGTCGGGGACCCGAGCTGCCGCGGGGCCGTCACCCCGTGCACGCTACGCGCCCCGGCGGCCGGGCACGAGAGTTCCTGCCCCGTTTCGTTCTGCAGGTCCGCGGCACGGTCGACGGGGCGCCGGCGGGTCCCCGGCCGCCCGGCTCACGCGCCGAGGACGACGAGCAGCCCGGCCAGGCCGAGGAGGGTGGCGAGCGCGGCCAGCAGCACCGCGGGGACCCCGGGGCCCCCGGGCGCCGCCTCCCCGGCCAGCGCCGCCAGCGCGGCCCGGTAGCGCCGCCGGGAGAGAACCGACACCGTGGCGGCGACGACACCGCCGAGCACCGCGAGGGAGACGGCGACGACCCCGGCGACCGGCGCGGTGAGCCGCGCGGCGACGACGGCGCCGGTGCCCACGCCCAGGGCGGTGCGCCGCCAGGCCAGCGCCGTCCGCTCCGCCTGCGCGGCGAACTCGGGCGGCGCGCCGCTCGTCACGCGGTCAGCAGGCCGACGAGCACGAGCACGCCGGACAGGGCCGCGCCGCCGGCCACCACGGGCCCCAGCAGCGACGCGGGCAGCGGCCGGCGCAGCCGCAGCGCGCGCTCCACCGCCGCCCAGTGCAGCCACCCGAGCGCGGGGGCGGCGGTGCCCAGCGCGACCAGCAGCAGCGCCGCGGAGAGCCGCAGGCCCGCCCGCACCGGCAGGTCCAGGGCCTCGAGCGCGACACCGCCGGCGACCAGCGCCAGGCCCGTGCGGACCCAGGCCAGGAAGGTGCGCTCGTTGGCGAGGCTGGCGCGCGCGTCGGGCTCCTCGCCGGCGGCGTACACCCACCCGGGGAACCGGCCCCGATCAGGACGCGGACGCCGCCCCGCGGCCAGGTCGCTCCCCACGGCCGCATCGTCGCAGACGAGGTCACCGGGGCGACGCAGGCGGACGGGGGACGCGCGGCCGCCCTCCGGCCCGTGCGCGCCGCGCCGGCCGCTCCCGACCCTCCGGCGACGGATGTCACGGTGCACCAATGGTTGGTGCGCCAACGGTTGGCGTACCGTGGCCGTGTGACCTCCTCCGCCGACACCGCGGTCGACCCGCTGGCCCTCGAGCGGCAGGTCTGCTTCGCGCTCTCCGTCGCCGCCCGCACCGTCGTCTCGGTGTACCGGCCCTGGCTGGAGCCGATGGGCCTGACGCACCCGCAGTACCTGGTGATGCTCGCCCTCTGGCAGCACGGCCCGCTGGCGCTCAAGGACCTGAGCCGGCTGCTGCAGCTGGACCCGGGCACGCTGTCCCCGCTGGTCAAGCGGCTGGAGGCGGCCGGGTACGTGCGCCGCGACCGGGACGCCCGCGACGAGCGCAACCTCGCCATCGCCCTCACCGACTCCGGCCGCGCGCTGCGCGAGCGGGCCGAGCGGATCCCCGAGGGGATCGTCGATCACCTCGGCCTGCCGCTCGAGGAGCTGCTGGCCCTGCAGCAGGCGCTCACCCGCGTCAACGCCGCCGCCCAGGACGCGCTCACGCGGGTGCCGGAGGGTGCCTCGTGAACCGCCCCGTCCCGGCCACCGCCGGGCCCGTCGTCCGGCCGAACCCGCTGCGGTGGCTGGCCTACGCCTTCGGCGCGGCCCTGCCGGAGCGGCACCACGGCTGGGTGCTGCACGACGTCACGACCGGCACCTGGGTGCTGCGGCACGCCGCGCGCACGCTCGTCCAGCTCGCCGTCCCCGTGCTGCTGATCGTCGTCCTCGTCCCGGGTCCGCTGGGGCTGCGGCTGGGGATGGCGCTGCTGGGCGTCATCCTGGGGATGGCCTTCTCGATGGCCTACATGACCGAGACGGTCGAGAACCGGGTCCGCAAGGCCGGCTACCCGATCGGCAGCGCGCAGGCCGGCCGCGACCGCGCCTCGGCGCAGCGGGAGGCCGCCGCGGCCCGGCGCCGCCGGGACGCGGCCGCCCGGCGGGCCGCCCGTTACCGCTCCCGCCAGGGGCAGTGAGCGGGGCTCAGCCCCGCAGCACCTGCGCCAGCGTGCGGGCCGGGTGCCCGGTGAGGTCGGGGACGGCGCTGCTGACGCCGGCCATCTCCCCCGCCGCGATCGCGGTGTGGGTCGACACCCAGGCGTCGACCTGCCACCCCGGGGCGCCGGACGACGCCCGCGAGGCGTACGCCTCCTCGACCGTCTCCGGCACGTAGGTGACCGTCCGGCCGGTGACCGCGGTGAGCGTCGCCGCGACCTCGGGGAGCGTCAGTTCCTCCGGCCCCGTCAGGTCGTAGGTGGCCCCGGCGTGGGCCGCCGGGTCGCGCAGCACCGTCACCGCGGCGTCGGCGATGTCGTCCTGCGCGACCATCGCCACCCGCCCGTCGCCGGCCGGGCCGCGGATGGCCCCGTCGTCCCCGACCAGGTGCACGGCGAAGTCGGCGTAGAGGGCGTCGCGCAGGAAGGTGTGGGGCAGGCCGGCGGCCCGCACGTGCTCCTCGGTGGCCCAGTGGTCGCGGGCGAGGGTGAACGTGGCGTCCGGTGCGGCGCCGTGGAACGAGACGTAGACCAGGTGGCCGACGCCGGCGGCCGCGGCCGCGTCGACGAACGACCGGTGCTGGTCGACCCGGTCGGGCGTCTCCGACGCCGACACCATGAGCACGGTCGCGACACCCGTCAGCGCGGCCCGGACGGCGTCCCCGTCGGCGTACGGCGCCCGGACGACGTCCGCGCCGGGCAGCTGTGGGGCCCGCGCCGGGTCGCGGACCAGCAGCCGCTGCGCCACCCCCGCCGCGGCGAGGCGGCGGGCGATCCGGCCGCCGAGCTGTCCGGTCGAGCCGGTGATGGCGAGGGCGGGTGCGGTCACGGTCGGACCAACCCCGCCACCGGCACCCGCGTTCCCGGCCGGGCGCAGCCGCCCGGCGCAGCCGCCCGGCCCCGTCGTCCGGCTCAGTCGTCCGGCTCAGTCGTCCGGCTCAGTCGTCCGCCGGGAGGATCCCGCCGAGGTCCTCGGGCCCCACGCCGAAGGCGCGCAGCCTCCCCAGCGGGAACGACGCCATCATCCGGGCCACGTCCGTGCCGAGCCCGCCACCGTGGTCGGCTCCCTGGTCCCCACCGCCGAACGCGGCCAGGAGCGGCGCGAGCACCGCCGCGGCCGCGGGGTCGGCCAGGAGCTCGCCGAGGGTCGTCTCCCCGGTGACCGGGAGGCGCACCACCTCGCCCTCGACGTCCACGGTGGCCGTCGCGCGGAGGTCCCGGCTGGACACCCCGGCCCACACCGTGTAGCTGCCCGGCTCGACCACCCACCGCTGCGCCCGCGGGTGCCAGTACGCGAGGTCGGCGCGGCGCAGCAGCGCCGACACCCGCCGGCTCTCCCCCGGCTCCAGGTCCGCCGAGGCGAAGCCCTTGAGCTCGCGCAGCGGGCGGCGCACCGCCGACCCCGGGACGCCGACGTAGAACTGGACGACCTCGCGGCCGGCCCGCGCGCCGGTGTTGGTGACCGTCACGGCGGCGGTGACGCCGTCCTCGCCGGCCGACAGCTCCAGGCCCGTGACGTCGAACGTCGTGTACGACAGGCCGTGCCCGAAGGGGAAGGTCACCTCGATCTCCCGGGCGTCGTACCAGCGGTGACCGACGTACAGGCCCTCGGCGTAGCGGTGCCGGGAGAACTCGCCGGGGAAGTCCAGGTACGCCGGCACGTCCTGCAGCCGCCGCGGCACGGTCTCGGCGAGCTTCCCGGAGGGGGCGACCGCGCCGGTGAGGACGTCGGCCAGCGCCGCGCCGCCGCCCTGCCCGAGCAGGGCGCCGTCGACGACGGCCGGCACCAGGTCGACCACGGGCGCCAGCCGCACCACCCCGCCGTGGGAGAGGACGAGCACCGTGCGCGGCTGCACGGCGGCCACCTCGCGCACCAGCCGGAGCTGGTCGGCGGGCAGCTCGATGTCGTCGCGGTCGAAGCCCTCGGACTCCTGCCGCGCGGCCAGCCCGACGAAGAGGACGGCGACGTCGGCCTCCCGCGCGACCCGCACGGCCTCGGCGCGCAGGGCCGCACCCCCGTCGGCACCGCCCTCCCCGGCACCGCCCTCCCCGGAACCGTCGGTGCGGAACCCACGGGCGAAGCTCACCTGCCCGAGCCGCGAGCGGAGCTCGTCCAGCGGCACGTCGAGGCGGGTCGGGTTCACGTGCGAGCTGCCGCCGCCCTGGTGGCGCGGGACCTCGGCGAACTCCCCGACGACCGCCACCGTGGCGTGCGCCGGCAGCGGCAGGACGTCGCCGTCGTTCTTGAGCAGCACCACGCAGCGGGCCGCGACCCGGCGGGCGAGCTCGTGGTGGGTGTCGACGTCGAACGTCGCCCCCGGGCGGCGCCCCGCGGCCACCCGGGCGGCGAGGCCGGCGACGGCCCGCCCCGCCCGCTGCAGCGCCGCCGGGTCCAGCCGCCCCTCGGCGACGGCGTCGAGCAGGGCCGCGTCGCCCGCGGCGTCGGGGCCGGGCATCGTCAGGTCCAGCCCCGCCGCGACGGCCGCGACCCGGTCGGCCACCGCGCCCCAGTCGCTCACCACGGCGCCGTCGAAGCCCCACTCGCCGCGCAGGACGTCGGTCAGCAGCCACGGGTCCGCGGCGGCCGGCACGCCGTTGACCCGGTTGTAGGCCGCCATCACCGTCCACGGGCGGGCCTCCTCGACGACCCGCTGGAAGGCGCGCAGGTAGACCTCGCGCAGCGGCCGCTCGTCGACGTCGGAGCTGGCCCGCAGGCGGTCGTGCTCCGCGTCGTTGGCCACCAGGTGCTTGAGCGAGGCGCCCACGCCCTGGCCCTGCACGCCGCGGACCCAGGCGGCGGCCAGCGTCCCGGCCAGCACCGGGTCCTCGGAGAGGTACTCGAAGTTGCGGCCACCGCGCGGGTCGCGCTTGGTGTTCACGCCGGGGCCCAGCAGCACGCCGACGCCCAGCGCCTGCGCCTCCCGCCCGAGCGCGGCGCCGACCTCCGCGGCGAGGTCGGCGTCCCAGGACTGCGCCAGGCCCACGGCCGGCGGGAAGCACGTCGCCGGCTCGCTGGCGCCCAGGCCGAGGTGGTCCGGCGACCCGGCCTGCCGGCGGACCCCGTGCGGGCCGTCGGCCAGCCAGAACGGTGCGGCTCCCCCCGCGCGCTCCGTCGTCCAGTGCGAGGCCCCGCTGCTGAGCGCGGCGGCCTCGGCCGGGGACATCGGGTCGTGCGTCGTCATGGCTCTCCTCGGGGGCGGCCGCGCGGGACGCCCCCAGACTGCCGGTCGCGCCGGTCGGCGGGGGCCGCGGGCCCCGCGCCGGTGCCCGCGGAGCCGCTACGGTGCCCCGGTGACGAGCAGCACCGGGGGCACGGGCCGCGCGGGGGTCCGATGAGGGTCGCGCTGTTCGTCACCTGCCTGGTCGACACGCTCGTCCCCCAGGTCGCGCGGGCCACGGCGACCCTGCTGCAGCGGCTGGGCCACGAGGTGGTCGTCCCGCCCGGGCAGGCGTGCTGCGGCCAGATGCACGTCAACACCGGGTACCGGCGCGAGGCCGTGCCCGTCGTCGCCAACCACGTGCGCGCCTTCACCGGCGACGGCCCGTCGGCCTACGACGCGATCGTGGCCCCCTCCGGGTCCTGCGTCGCCTCGATCCACCACCAGCAGGCGATGGTCGCCCGCCGGGCCGGCGAGCACGGCCTGGCCGACGACGCGCAGGCACTGGCGGCGCGCACCTACGAGCTGTCGCAGTTCCTCGTCGACGTCCTGGGCGTGACCGACGTCGGCGCGTCCTACCCGCACCGGGTGACCTACCACCCGACCTGCCACTCGCTGCGCCTGCTGCGGGTCGGCGACCGCCCCCTGCGACTGCTGCGCGCGGTGCGGGGGCTGGAGCTGGTCGAGCTGCCGCGCGCCGAGTCCTGCTGCGGCTTCGGCGGCACCTTCGCGGTGAAGAACGCCGACACGTCGACGGCGATGCTGACCGACAAGATGACCGACGTGCTGTCCACCCGCTCGGAGGTGTGCACCGCCGGCGACGCGTCCTGCCTGATGCACATCGGCGGCGGGCTCTCCCGGCTGCGGTCGGGCACCCGCACCGTGCACCTGGCCGAGATCCTCGCCTCCACCGAGGAGGCCGTGACCCCGCACCAGGGCACCCGGCCGGGGGTGCCGGCGTGACCGCCGTCCACCTCGGGATGCCCACGGCGCCTCCCGGCGTCGGCGCCCTGCGCGGCGACCGGCCCTTCCCCGACGCCGCCCGCGACGCCCTGCGCGACGGTCAACTGCGGGCCAACCTCGGCCACGCGACGACGACCATCCGGGCCAAGCGCGCCGCCGTGGTCGGCGAGGTCCCCGACTGGGCGCAGCTGCGGGCGGCCGGCGCCGCGCTCAAGGCCGCCACGATGGCCCGCCTCGACGAGCACCTCGTCGAGCTCGAGCGCCAGGTCACCGCCCGCGGCGGCACCGTGCACTGGGCCCGCGACGCGACCGAGGCCAACGCGATCGTCACCGGGCTGGTCCGGGCGACCGGAGCCGACGAGGTGGTCAAGGTCAAGTCGATGGCCACCCAGGAGATCGGCCTCAACGAGGCGCTCGCGGCCGCCGGCATCGAGGCGCTGGAGACCGACCTCGCCGAGCTCATCGTGCAGCTGGGCGAGGACCGGCCGAGCCACATCCTCGTCCCGGCCATCCACCGCAACCGCGCCGAGATCCGGGAGATCTTCGCCCGCACCATCCCCGGCGTCGACCCCGACCTCACCGACGAGCCGCGCCGGCTGGCCATGGCCGCGCGCGCCCACCTGCGCGAGCGGTTCCTCCGCGCGCGGGTCGCGGTCAGCGGCGCCAACTTCGCCGTCGCCGAGACCGGCACGCTGGCCGTCGTCGAGAGCGAGGGCAACGGCCGGATGTGCCTGACCCTCCCGCAGACGCTGATCACCGTGATGGGCATCGAGAAGGTCGTGCCGGCCTGGCGCGACCTCGAGGTCTTCCTGCAGCTGCTGCCGCGCTCCTCCACCGGCGAGCGGATGAACCCCTACACCTCGCTGTGGGCCGGCGTGACCCCCGGCGACGGGCCGCAGGAGTTCCACCTGGTGCTGCTGGACAACGGGCGGACGGCGGTGCTCGCCGACGAGGTGGGCCGCCCGGCGCTGCACTGCATCCGCTGCTCGGCCTGCCTGAACGTCTGCCCGGTCTACGAGCGCACCGGCGGCCACGCCTACGGCTCGGTGTACCCGGGCCCGATCGGCGCGGTGCTCAGCCCACAGCTCACCGGGGTCGAGGACAACGCCTCCCTGCCGTACGCCTCGAGCCTGTGCGGCGCCTGCTACGACGTCTGCCCGGTCGCCATCGACATCCCCTCGATCCTCGTGCACCTGCGAGGCGAGCACGTCGAGGCGCAGCAGCGGCCGACGGCGGAGGCGCTCGCCTTCCGCGCGCTGGCCCGCGCCATGTCGCACCCCCGGCTGTGGCGGCTGGCCCAGCGCGCCGCCGGCCTCGGCCGGTTCCTCGCCCGCGGCCGGCCCACGCTCCCCGCGGCGCTGCCGCCGCCGGCGCGGGCCTGGACCCGCACCCGCGACCTCCCCACCCCGCCCCGGGAGACCTTCACGCAGGCCTGGGCGCGGGACCACAGCCGATGAGCGGGGCCCGCGACGAGGTGCTCGCCCGCATCCGCACCGCGCTCGGCCCCGATCGCGGCCCGGTCCCCGCGGTGCCCCGCACCTACCGCACCTACCGCACGACCGACGAGCGGTCGCTGCCCGCGCTGCTCGACGTCCTCACCGACCGGCTCACCGACTACCGGGCGACGGTCCTGCGCTGCGCCCCCGACGCCGTCGGCGCCACCGTCACCACCGCCCTCGCGGACGTCCCCGGCGACGTCGTGGTGGCCCCGGGGGTCCCCGAGGCCTGGCGCCCGCCCGGCAGCACCGAGGACGACGGCCGACCCGCCACCGGGCTCACCGCGTTCGCCGCCACGCTCACCGGCGTGACGGTCGCGGTCGCCGAGACCGGCACCCTGGTCCTGGACGCCTCGCCGGTGTGCGGCCGCCGCGCCCTGTCGCTGCTGCCCGACGTCCTGGTCTGCGTGGTCACCCCCGACCAGGTGGTGGGCGGCGTGCCCGAGGCGCTGGCCCGCCTCGACCCGCGCCGCCCGCTCACCATGGTCAGCGGCCCCTCGGCGACCAGCGACATCGAGCTGCAGCGCGTCGAGGGCGTGCACGGCCCGCGGACCCTGCTCGTCGTCCTGGCCGGCTGACCGCACTCACCCGGGCACGCACCGGGCGATCTTGTCCGGCGCCAGCACCAGGTCGACGCGCGCGATGCGGCCGCCCTCCACGACCGTGAGGGCGACGACGACGACCGGCTCGTCCCCGGCCAGGAAGACCAGCCCGGGCACGCCGTTGACCGCGACCTCCTGCACCCGCACCGCCCCGCCGCCCTTGGCGGCGACCCCGAGCAGGAAGCGGGCCACCCGGTCGGCGCCGTGGACCGGCCGCCGGGCGGCGCTGACCCGGCCGCCGCCGTCGCTGGTGCACACGACGTCGGGGTCGAGCAGGGCCACCAGGCCCGCGAGGTCGCCGGTGCCGGCGGCCCGGACGAAGGCGTCGACCACCGCCCGGTGCTCACCGCCGTCGACCACGTGCCGCGGCGTCCGGCTGGCGACGTGCGCCCGGGCGCGGGCGGCCAGCTGGCGCACCGCCGCCGGGCTCCGCCCGACCGCCGGGGCGACCTCGGCGAACGGCATCCCGAACAGGTCGTGCAGCACCCAGGCGGTGCGCTCGGCGGGGCTGAGGCTCTCCAGGACCACGAGGAGGGCGAAGCCGACCGACTCGTCGAGGGTGACCCGGTCGGTGGGGTCGGCGGCCGGCGAGCCCGGCGGCAGCGACTCCACGTGCGGCTCGGGCAGCCACGGCCCGACGTAGTCCTCCCGCCGGACCCGCGCGGACCGGAGCACGTCCAGGGCGCGCCGGGCCACGGCGACGGTGGCCCACGCGTCGACGTCCAGCACGGGGCCGCCCGGCCCGCCGTCGGCCTCGACCAGGCGCAGCCAGCAGTCGGAGACGACGTCCTCGGCCTCGGCGCGGGTGCCCAGCACCGCGTAGGCGACGCGGACCAGCCGCGGCCGGGCCGCCGTCCAGGCGGCCGCGAGCTCGTCCTCCCGGCTCACGCCGGCGCGCCCTGCGCGGTGCGCGCGGCCAGCCACTCCCCGAACGTCTCCGGGCCGACGACGACGTCGCCGCGGGGCAGCAGCCCGCCGGTGGCCAGCGCCCGCCCGGCCGCGCCCGGGAGCCGCACCCCGACGACGGCCCGGCGCGACCCGTCCGCCCGCAGCACCCGGCGGGCGAGATCGGGCAGGTCGTGCTCCTCGGGGCCGGCGATCTCGGTCGCCATGCCCCGCGCCGGGCCCGCCGCGAGGGAGACCAGCTCGGCCGCCACGTCGCGCGCGGCGACGGGCCGGATCCGCTGCCGGGGCACCAGCGCCACCGGCCCGCGGACCCGCCCGAGGACCTGGCCCGCGAACTCGTGGAACTGGGTCGCCCGCAGGACCGTGGCCGGCACCGGGCCGGCCAGCGCCAGCTCCTCCTGGCGCCGCTTGCCCGCGTAGTAGCCGAGGTCGACCCGGTCGATGCCCACGATCGACAGCACGACGTGGTGCCCCACGCCGGCCCGCTCCTCCTCCGCCAGCAGGTTCCGCGTCGCCGTCCCGAAGAACTCCTCCGACACCGCCCGGCGCAGCGTCGTCACGTTGCCGACGTCGATCACGGCGTCCACCCCGTCCAGCGCCCCGGCCAGCCCGCGGCCGGTGCCGACGTCGACCCCGGCGCCGCGCGACAGCACGACGGGCTCGTGGCCCGCCGCCGCCAGCTCCTGCACCACGTACCGGCCGACCACCCCGGTACCCCCGACGACCGCTGTCCTCATCTGCTGCCTCCCGCTCGTGCGACGTCCCGACACCTGTGTGACGAGACGGCACGGGGAAACGTGACACGACCCCGGGGACGGGCGGGAGGGCGGGTCAGCCGTGCCAGGCGTGCGCCCCGTGCGCGCCCGCGGGGGCGTCGGCCTCCCGGTCGCGGGCGGTCTCCCGCCGGTCGCGCCGCCAGTCGAGGACGGCGAGGACCAGCGCGGCCAGGGTGGTCGCGACCGCGACGGCCAGTCCCGCCGCGGCGGCCACCGCGTAGTCCTCGCCGGACGAGGAGAGGACGACGTAGAACAGGCCGGGCAGGGCGGCCGTGCCGATCGAGGCGCCGAAGCGCTGCGCCGTCTGCAGGCCGCCGCCGGCCGCCCCGGCCATGTGCACGGGCACGTTGCGCAGCGTCATGGTGATGTTCGGGGAGATCACGAAGCCGCCGGCGAGGCCGCCGGCCAGCAGTGCCGGCGCCATCGCCCAGCCCGCCGACCGCGCCGGGGCCAGCAGCAGGACGACCGCGGCCGCGGTGAGCCCCACCGCCACCCCGGCGAGACCGACCACCGTCAGCGCGCGGCCGTACCGCTCCACCAGCCGGCCCGCGACGACGGCCGAGCAGGCCGAGCCGAGCGCGAACGGCGTCACCGACAGCCCCGACTGCAGCGGCGTGTAGTCCAGGCCGGTCTGGAAGAACAGGGCCAGGACCAGCCAGATGCCGCTGAAGCCGAGGAAGTAGACCGTGCCCAGGCCCGCGCCGGCGGCGTAGCCGCGGGTGCGCGTGACCAGCCGCGGGTCGAACACCGGCTCCCCGCCGCGGCGGACGACGCGCTGCTCCCACCGGGCGAAGGCCACCATGAGCGCCGCCCCGACGACGAACAGCCACCACAGCTGCGCGAGCCCCCCGGACTCGGCCTGCACCAGCGGGAACAACAGCGCGAGCGCCCCGGCCGCGAGCAGCGCGACGCCGACACCGTCGATGTGCCCGGAGCGGCCGGAGCCGCCGCGCGGCAGCAGCCGCAGGGCCAGCGCGAACGCCAGCGCGCCGATCGGCACGTTGACGAAGAAGACCCACCGCCACCCGTCCGCGTCCCCGGCCAGCGCCAGGATCGCCCCGCCGACGACCGGCCCGGCCGCCGTGGAGACGCCGATGGTGGCGCCGAACAGGCCGAAGGCGCGGCCGCGCTCCGCGCCCCGGAACAGCTGCTGGATCAGCGCCGAGTTCTGCGGGGCCAGGCAGCCGGCGGCCAGGCCCTGCACCAGCCGGGCCGCGACGAGCAGACCGACCGACGGCGCGGCGCCGGCCGCGGCACTGCTCAGCACGAACACGGCCAGGCCGACGAGGAACAGCGTGCGGCGACCGTAGGCGTCGCCCAGCCGCCCGGCCGGGACGAGCATCAGCCCGAACGTCAGCGCGTACCCCGACACGACCCACTGGATGGTCGCCGGGGACGCGTCCAGCCCCTCGGTCATCGACGGCAGCGCGACCGACACGATGCTGACGTCGAGCAGGCTCATGAAGCCGGCGACGAGGGTCACCCAGAGCGCCTGCCAGCGGCGCGGGTCGGGCTCGTACCCCTCCTCCTGGTCGGTGGTGCGGAGAGCCGGGGAGGAGCGGGTCACCCGTCGATCGTCCGCCGGATCCGCGCCCGGCGCTCGCGTGGGACGGGCCCAGCGGGGACGGGCCTCAGCGGGGACGGGGCTCAGCGGGGCGGGGGGTCGGGGAACGTCGCGCGGACGGCGGCCATGTCCAGCGCCCGCACGGTGGCGATGAGCAGGTCGAGCGAGTCGGCGGCCAGCCAGCCCGGTTCGGCGAAGACCAGGACGCCGTCCCGGTAGACCATCAGCGTCGGCACGCTGCGCACGCCGAGCTCCTGCGCCAGGTCGGCGTCCGCCTCGGTGTCGAGGGACGCGAAGACCAGGTCGGGGTGCCGCTCGCCGGCGGCCTCGAAGACGGAGTCGAAGGCGCGGCTGGAGCCCGACGACGCCGCGCGGACGTCGACCAGCACGATGCCCGGCCCGCCGATGGCGGACGCGAACCCCTCCCGGTGCAGCGTCACCGTGCCCATCCACCCAGTGTGCCCCTCGCGCGCGGGCCGTGACCCGGCGAGCGGCCGTGCCCTCGCGAGCGGGTCGCCTGGTCGGGGCGCGCCTCAGCCGGTGAAGGCGCGGGTCTCGGCGAGGCGGTCGGGCGGCACGGTCTTGAGCCGGGCGACCGCGTCGGCGAGCGGGACCAGCCCGATCTCGGTCCCGCGCAGCGCGACCATCGAGCCGTGCCGGCCCTCGTGGGCGGCGATCGTGGCGTGCAGCCCGAAGCGGGTGGCCAGCACCCGGTCGAACGACGTCGGTGTGCCGCCGCGCTGCACGTGCCCGAGGACCGTCGCCCGCACCTCCTTGCCGGTGCGCCGCTCCAGCTCCGCGCCCAGCTGCTGGGCGACCCCGGTGAACCGGCGGTGGCCGAACTCGTCGAGGTCGCCCTCGCGGAACGCCATCTGCCCGGGCAGCGGTTGCGCCCCCTCGGCGACGACGCCGATCACGTGCGAGTCGCCGCGGGCGAACCGCTCGGTGACCAGCCGCACGACCTCGTCGACGTCGAAGGGCTGCTCGGGCACCAGCGTCAGGTGCGCGCCGGCGGCGAGGCCGGCGTGCAGCGCGATCCAGCCGGCGTGGCGGCCCATCACCTCGACGAGCAGCACGCGCTGGTGGGACTCGGCGGTGGTGTGCAGCCGGTCGATGAGCTCGGTGGCGATGCTGACCGCGGTGTCGAAGCCGAAGGTCAGGTCGGTGCCGTGGATGTCGTTGTCGATGGTCTTCGGGATGCCGACCACCGGGACGCCGGCCTCCGACAGCAGGTGCGCCGCGGTCAGCGTGCCCTCGCCGCCGATCGGGACGAGGACGTCGACGCCGTGCTCGTCGAGGGTGCCGCGCATCTCGTCCAGCCCGGCGTGCAGCTTCTCCGGCGCGACGCGCGCCGAGCCCAGCGTCGTCCCGCCGCGGGTGAGCAGCCCGTCGACGGCGGCGACGTCCAGCGGGGTCGAGCGGTTCTCCAGCAGGCCCCGCCAGCCGTCCCGGAAGCCGACCACCTGGCTGCCGTAGGACGCGGTCGCGGTGCGGACCACCGAGCGGATCACGGCGTTCAGACCCGGGCAGTCACCGCCGCCGGTGAGGACTCCGATGCGCATCGGCCCGACGATACGTCATGACGTCTCGACGACCTGGCGACACGACGACAAGCCGACACGGCGACAGGGCCACACGGCGACAGGGCGACCCGGCGGCTCACTGCGCGCGCCCGCGCAGCTCCCGGTAGGTGCGCACCAGCTCGGCCGTCGAGGCGTCCTGGTCGAGCTCCGGCGGCTCCTCGCCGGTCAGCGCCGGGGCGAGCTGGCGGGCCATGACCTTGCCGAGCTCCACGCCCCACTGGTCGAAGGAGTCGACCTGCCAGATCACGCCCTCGGTGAGCACGGTGTGCTCGTAGAAGGCGACCAGCTGCCCGAGGGTGGACGGCGTCAGCTGCGGCGCGAGGATCGTCGTGCTCGGCCGGTTCCCGGGCATGACCTTGTGCGGCACGAGCGCCGGCGGGGTGCCGTCCGCGGCGACCTCCGCGGCGGTCCGGCCGAAGGCCAGCACCGCGGACTGGGCGAGCATGTTCGCCATCAGCAGGTCGTGCATCTCCCCCGAGGCGTCGTCGTCGAGGCCGGGGCCGGGGCGGCCGAACCCGATGAAGTCCGCCGGCACGAGCGTCGTCCCCTGGTGCAGCAGCTGGTGGAAGGCGTGCTGCCCGTTGGTGCCCGGCTCGCCCCAGTACACCTCGCCGGTCGCCGTCGTCACCGCCTCGCCGTCCCACCGGACGGACTTGCCGTTGCTCTCCATCGTCAGCTGCTGCAGGTAGGCGGGCAGCCGGGACAGGTACTGGCTGTAGGGCAGGACGGCGTGGGTCTGCGCGCCCGAGAAGTTCGTGTACCAGACGTTGATCAGCCCCTGCAGGACCGGCAGGTTCTCGGCGAGGGGGGCCGTGCGCACGTGCTCGTCGACGGCGGCGAAGCCGGCGAGCATCTCGCGGTAGGCCTCGGGGCCGATGGCGACCATGAGGGAGAGGCCGATGGCCGAGGTGAACGAGTAGCGGCCGCCGACCCAGTCCCAGAAGCCGAACATGTTGTCGGGGTCGATGCCGAACTCGCGGACGGCGTCGGTGTTGGTGGAGACGGCGACGAAGTGCTTCGCGACGGCGCCCTCGTCGCCGCCGACCCCCGCCAGCAGCCAGTCGCGGGCGACGGAGGCGTTGGTCAGCGTCTCCAGGGTGGTGAAGGTCTTGGACGAGACGACGAACAGGGTCTCGGCCGGGTCGAGGTCGCGGGTGGCCTCGGCGAAGTCGGTCGGGTCGATGTTGGAGACGAAGCGGGCGGTGATGCCACGGTCGGCGTAGGCGCGCAGGGCGGTGTAGGCCATGGCGGGGCCGAGGTCGGAGCCGCCGATGCCGATGTTCACCACCGCGCGGATCGGCCGGCCGGTGTGCCCGGTCCACTCCCCCGACCGGACGCGCTCGGCGAAGGCGGCCATCCGGTCGAGCACCCGGTGCACGTCGCGGGTGACGTCCTGCCCGTCGACGACGAGCTCGGTGCCCGCGGGGGCGCGGAGCGCGACGTGCAGGACGGCCCGGTCCTCGGTGACGTTGACGTGCTCCCCGCGGAACATCGCCGCGATCCGCCCGGGCAGCCCGGCGCGCTCGGCGAGGGCCACCAGCAGGCGGAGGGTCTCGTCGGTGACCCGGTGCTTGGAGTGGTCGACGACGAGGTCAGCGACGCGGCGGGTCAGGCGGCGGGCGCGGCCGGGGTCCTCGGCGAACAGGTCGCGCAGGGTGCGCTGCTCCAGCTGCGCGTGGTGGGTGGCGAGGGCTTCCCACTCGGGCGTCGCGGTGATGTCGAGGGCGGTGGTGAGGGCCGCAGCGTCCATGCTGCACACCCTGCCCGAACCGGCGTCACCCTGCCGAGCCGTCCCCCGAGCCGTTCGCCGAGCCGTCGCCCGCCGGACCACAGCAGTCGCAGGGGTCCCCGCCGGAGGGCGCGCGGGCCGCGGACCCGGCGACGGTCGCGAGCAGCGCCGAGATCCGCTCGACCATCAGGCCGGCGTCGAACTGCCGCACCGCGCGCGCCCGCGCCCGGGCGCCGAGGTCGGCGCGGCGGGCCGGGTCGGTGAGCAACCCGCGCAGCGCCGCGGCCAGCGCTCCGGCGTCCTCGACCGGGACGACGACGGCGTCCCCGCCCACCGCCGTCCGGACGTCGCCGACGTCGGTCGACACGCACGGCAGCCCCGCGGCCATGGCCTCCAGCAGCACCAGCGGCAGCGCCTCGCGGCGGGAGGAGAGGCAGAACAGGTCGAGCGGGCGGAGGAACTCGGCGGCGTCCTCGACGAAGCCGGGGAAGGTGACCGGCAGCCCCTCGGCGGCAGCGCGCAGGGCGGCCTCCTCGCGGCCGGCGCCGCCGACGACCACGTCGAAGCGCAGGCCCTCGCCGGCGAGCTGCCGCACCGCGGTCAGCAGCACGTCGAACCCCTTCTGCGGGGTGAGCCGGCCGAAGGTCCCCAGCCGCGGCACCGGGTTGCCGGCCGGCCCGGACGCGGTCGCGGGGACCGGCACGCCGTTGGGCACCACGTGCACCCGGCTCGCGGGCACCCGCAGGTCGGCGACGACCTGGTCGCGGATCTCGGTGGCCGGGGTGACCACGAGAGCGAGGCCGGCGTACAGATCGACCAGCCGCTGCCGGGTCTCGCCGGTGCCGGTGTCGCCGACCAGGTGCAGCACCCCGACCGTGGGCGCCACCGACCGCGCGGCGGTGACCGCGGCGGCGTTGGAGCCCGGGTCCACGAGGTTGACCCACACGACGTCGGGCCGGGTCGCCGCTATCGCCGTCCGCATCTCGGGGGCCGCGGCGCGGTGCCGCGCCAGCGGGACCACCACCGGGTCGTGCGCGGCGTGCCGGGCGGCCAGCGGCTCGGCGCAGACGAGCCGCACCGACCAGCCGAGCGCCGGCAGCCCGCGCAGCAGCGCCGCCAGGTGGACGTCGGCGCCGCCCCAGGTCTCGGTGTCGCTGACGAGCGTGACCCGCGGGCTGTCGCGGTCCGGGCGTCTCACGCCGCGAGCTCCCGGGCCGCGGCGAGGACGGCGTCCGTCCCGATCGTCTGCGCGCAGCGGAACTCGATGGGGCAGACCAGGTGCGGGCACGGGGCGCAGGCGACGTCGGGGACCAGCGCGCGGTGCCGCGGCCCGCGGTGGGCCCACCGGACGGGGTCGCCGGGGAGGAACACGGTGACGCTGCGGCCACCGACCGCCGCGGCCAGGTGCGCCGAGCCGGTGTCGTTGCCCACCAGGACGGCGGCGTCGCGCAGCAGCGCGGCCAGCCCGCCCAGGCTGGTCGCCCCGGACAGGTCGACCGCCGGCGCCCGCATCGCGGCGGCCACCGCGGCGGGCTGCGGCCCTCCCGGCACGCCGGTGAGGACGACGGCGAGCCCGTCGGCGGCGAGCGCGTCGCCGACCGCGGCGTAGCGGGCGACCGGCCACCGCCGGGTGGCCGCCGAGGCGCCCGGGTGCAGCACGGCGTAGCCCCTCGGGGCCAGGCCGTGCCGGCGCAGGGTCGCGGCGTGCTCGGCCTCGTCCTCCGGGCGCAGCGGGAAGCCCATGTCGAGCTCGCCGCCGCCGGGCAGGCCGAGGTGCTCGAGCAGCCGGACGTGCCGCTGCGCCTCGTGCAGGTCCAGCGGGTAGCGCAGGTAGCGGTCGCCCGCGCCGGCCGGCACCGGCCAGCCGGTGGGGGCGAAGCCGCCGGTGCGCCGGGCACCCAGCGCGGCGGTGACCCGGTTGGCCGCCGGCCGGTCGCCGTAGGCCTGCAGGGCCAGGTCGAAGCGGCCGCCCGCGGCCGTGAAGGCGGCCCACCCGGCGGGGTCGACCGGCCCGTCGGGGATGCCGTCGGCGCCGGGGAAGGGCACCAGCTCGTCGACCAGCGGGCGGCCGTCGACGGCGCCGAGGCGGTCCACGACCGGCGCCATCCGCGGCCACGTGGCCAGCGCGACGTGCACGTCGGGGCGGGCGGCGCGCAGCCGGCGCAGCGCCGGCAGCGTGCACAGCAGGTCGCCCAGCCCCACCCGCATCCGCACCAGGAGCACGCTGCGGACGGCGGGATCGGCGAGCGGTGGCGGCACGAGGGGCGTCCTGCCCCGCCTGCCCAGCCGCCAACCCCGCCCGCCGACCCCGAGCGGGGCGCGCGATCCCGTGGTGCACTACGGGTCCTCCCGGCGATCTCCCCGGTCATCCCCGGCGCACTCCCGGCAACGACAGAAGCGGAGGCCCGCGTGCCGCACCCCGTCGACGACGACCGGGAACCAGCCGACCGGCACGAAACCGACCGGAGCACAGCCGACCGGGGAACAGCCGACCGGGACCCAGCCGACCGGCACCGAGCCGACCGCGGGGACGACCCGCTGCACGTGCTCCGTCTCTGCAGCGTCTTCGAGCCGGAACGCCTCGCCGCCGGACCGCGAGAGGCCACGCTCGACGCGCGGACGGCGCGCTTCGACCCGATCGGCGGGATGCAGAACCACACCGCGACGCTCACCCGGTGCCTGGACGCGCAGGGGCACCGGCAGACCGTCGTGACCTCGCGGCTGGCGGCCCGCGCCGGCACCAGCCGGTCGGGCCGCGCGGCCACGGTGCACCGCACCGGGCTGCCGGTCGCCCGGTTGCGGCAGCTGTGGGCGCCGGCCGCGCTGCCGCGGGTGCTGGGCCGCGGCGCCGGACCGGTCGACGTCGTGCACGCCCACCAGGGCGAGGACCTGGCGGTGCTCCCGCTGGGCCGGCTCGCCGCTCGGTGGCACCGCTGCCCCCTCGTGGTGACCCTGCACTGCAGCGTCGGCCACACGCTGACCGGCCGCTCGCCGCGGGCGCGGCTGCTGCGCGCGGTCGGCGGGTGGCTGGAGCGGGGCGCGCTGCGCCGGGCGGACGCCGTCGTCGTCCTCACCGAGCGGACGGCGGCGGCCGTGCGCGCCGACGGCGTCCCCGCGCGCCGGGTGCACGTCATCCCGTCGGGGTTCGACCCGGCGCTGTTCGCCGGCGGTGGGCGCGACGTGTTCGAGGGGCTCGGCCGGCCGCGGATCGGGTACGTGGGCCGGCTGGCGCCGCAGAAGCGGCCCGACGTGCTCGTCGAGGCCTTCGGGCTGATGCGGGAGCACGCGGAGCTGGTCGTGGTCGGCGACGGGCCCGACCGGGCGCTGGTGGAGCGCGCGGTCGCGGCCAGCCCGGCGCGGGAGCGGATCACGCTGCGCGGCTTCGTGGCGCACGACGCCGTCCCGTCCGTGCTGGCCGGGCTCGACGTCCTGGTGCTGCCCTCGGCCTACGAGGAGATGGGGTCGGTGCTGACCGAGGCGATGGCGGCCGGGCTGCCGGTGGTGGCCAGCGACGTCGGCGGCATCCCCACGGTGGTGCGCGACGGGGTCACCGGCCTGCTGGTGCCGCCGCTGGACGCGCCCGCGCTCGCGGCCGCCCTCGACCGGGTCGCCGGCGACGCCGCCCTGCGAGCCCGCCTGGCGGCCGGCGCCCGCGAGGCGGCGGGCCGCTACGCCTGGCCGCGGTTGGCCGCGCGGGTGGCCGGCGTCTACGGCCGGGTGCGGGTGCGGGTGGCCGGCCGGGCGCGGGACGTCGTCGCCGGCCGCACCGCCGCCGCGTGACCCACCGCGTGACCCACCGCGTGACCCACCGCGCGACCCCCGCCGCGTGACCGGCCCGGCCGCGGGGCCGCCGCGGGTGGCCGTCCTGGTCCCCGTGCACGACTCCCCCGCGTCGCCGCACGCCGCCTTCCTGCCGCGCGCGCTGGGGTCGCTGCGCGCGCAGACGGTCGCCGACTGGGAGGCGGTGGTCGTCGACGACGGCTGCACCGACCCCGCCGGCGTGGCCGCCGCCCTGCCGGTGGACCCGCGGGTCCGGCTGGTCCGGCACGACGGGAACCGCGGGCTCGGGGCTGCCCTGAACACCGCCCTGGACGCGACGACCGCGCCGGTGGTCGCCTACCTGCCGGCCGACGACGTGTGGGCGCCCGACCACCTGGAGGCGCTGCTGGCCTGCCTGGCACACCCGGGAGTCGTGCGGGCGCGGTCGCGGCTCGGCGAGGCGTCGGGGACCGCCTACGACCAGCTGGTGCAGGTGGCGCACCGGAGGACGGCGGACCGGTGGACCGAGCGGGACGAGCTGGAGACCGACGACCTGGACCGGCTGCTGTGGGGGCGGCTCGGCGCGCGGGGTGCGGTGGCCGACACCGGCCAGGTCACCTGCTCCTGGACGCGGCACCCGGCGCAGCGGTCACGAGCGATCCGGGCGTCGTCCGACGGCGGGCTGAACGTGTTCCGGGCCCGGTACGGGGTCGCGCAGCCGCTGCGGTTCGCCTCGACCGACGGCGCGGACGTCGACGAGGTGTCCCGGTACGCCCGCTTCCGGGACCGCACCCACCGGCCGGCGGCGGACGGGCTGCGGGTGCTCGTCGTCGGCGAGCTGGCGTTCAACCCCGAGCGGGTGCTGGCCCTTGTCGAGCGCGGGCACCGGCTCAACGGGTTGTGGACGGCGACGGGGCTCGGCGACTCGACCGTCGGGCCGCTGCCGTTCGGGCACGTGGCCGACCTCGGCACGGTGCCCGACCTCGCCGGCACCGGGTGGCGGGAGGCGGTGCGCCGTCTCGCGCCCGACGTCGTGTGGGCGCAGCTGAACTGGCGGGCGGTGCCGCTGGCGCACGCCGTCCGCGCGGCGTTCCCGGAGGTGCCGTTCGTGTGGCACTTCAAGGAGGCACCGCAGCGGAGCATCGTCCGCGGAGAGTGGCCGCTGCTGGCCGACCTGGTCAGCACGGCCGACGCGTGCCTGTTCTGCAGCGACGAGGAGCGTGACTGGTTCGCGCTCGCCCTGGCCGGCCGCGTCGACCCGGCCCGCCTGGGCGTGCTCGACGGCGACCTGCCGCTGCGGGAGTGGCAGGACGCCCCACCGTCGCCGAAGCTGTCCGACGCCGACGGCCAGCCGCACGCCGTGGTGGCGGGGAGGCCGTCCGGGCTGGACCTGGACTGGGTGCTGGCGCTGGCCCGCCGCGGGGTGCACACCCACCTGTACGGGCAGGTGCGGGCGCCGGGGCCGACCGGGTCGTGGACCGGCTGGCTGGGCGAGGCGCTCGCCCGCGCGCCGGAGCACGTGCACGTGCACCCGCCGATAGGCCCCGACCGCTGGGTGGCCGAGCTGTCGCACTACGACGCCGGCTGGCTGCACCGGTTCGACAGCGCCAACGGCGGCGACCTCCGGACGGCCAGCTGGGACGACCTGAACTCCCCCGCCCGCCTGCCGGTCTACCTGGCGGCCGGCCTGCCGGTGCTGCAGCAGGCGAACCCGGGCTCGCTGGTCTCCGTCGAGCGGGTGCTGCGCGCCGAGGGCACCGGCCTGCTGTACCGCACGGCCGACGACGTCGCCGACCTGCTGACCACCGAGGTGCGCACCCGCGCCGGCGCCACGGCCGCCCTCGCCGCGCGGGACCACCACACCTTCGACGCGCACGCCGACCGCCTCGTCGCCCTGTTCCGCTCGCTCCGGCGCTGACTCCCCCGGCCCCGGCCTCGAACCGACTCCCGCCACCCCGCACCCGCACCCGCACCCCGCACCCCGCACCCGCCACCCCGCACACCCGCGCTTGACGTCCCGAACCCCACACCTCGCACCCGCCCCCACACCAGGCACCCCGCACCCCTCTCCTCACCTGGCGGGCCGCCGGGTGCCGATGCGAGCACCCGGTCCCAGCGCTCGGCCGGCGCAGGGGGTGACTGTTGCGGTGTTCCTCCGGCTCTTGCGGTGGTGCAGCACCGCAACAGCCGGAGGAACGCCGCAGAAGCCGCGTGCGAGGCAACTCCGGACCACCGGACCACCGGACCACCGTTGCGAGGCGACGCCGAGCGCCGCGAGGCACTCGGTCCCGCCTCTGCCGTCACTCACCCCGCCTCGTCGCAGCGCGGGGACGGGGCCGACACGTCGACGTGGCAACACAGCGACTCGGCGGCACGCCGACATGACGCCAGGCCCACTCGACGACACGGCTACCCGGCACGCGGCACGCGGCACGCGGCGCTCGTCGGCACGGCCACCCGACAGCACGGCCACCCGACAGCACGGCCACCCGACAGCACGGCCACCCGACAGCACGGCCACCCGACAGCACGGCCACACGGCACCCGCGACCTGACGGCACGGCGCCGTTCTCCTCCCACGGCGAGTCCCACCGCCGGTCCCGTCGCTCAGAAGGGCGGCGGGTCGCTCCCGTGGTCGGGTGGCGATCCGCCCGCGTCCGGGCGGGCCCGTCGGATGAGCTCGCGGATGCCGGGAGGCCGTGACCTCGGCGGCTGCCGGAGTCCGGGTCCCGGATCGGCGCCGGCCTGTGCGTCGGCTCGGGTCCGGGAGTCCGCCTCGGCTGCTGCATCAGCGCCGGGTCCGGCTCCTCCCGCTCGCGACTCCCCGGGTGGAGGTGGCTCCGGAGGGAGCCGCAGGCCGGGCGGCCGGGTGGTGCGGGTGATCCCCGACGGAGTGGTCACCGTCAGCGTGCCGTCGTCCGCCATCTCGAAGCGCCAGCCGCGGGCGAAGGTCTTCAGCCGGTGGTGACTGCGGCACAGGCAGCACAGGTTCGCGCAGTCGGTCGGCCCTCCGCAGGCGTGCGGCACGACGTGGTCGACGTCGGCCCACCCGACCCGCTGCCCGCAGGTCGGGAACCGGCAGGTGCGGTCGCGAGTGCGCACGAACCGCTGCTGCGGCCGGCTCGGCGCGTAGCCCTCGACCGCCTCGGGCCGGCCCAGCACCGGACACCCGCAGTCCCCGGCCGGGTGGGTCGGGCAGCCGCGGCGGGCGACGGTGCGCAGCTGGTCGGGGGTGCAGGTGGCCAGCAGGGCACCCTCGTCGTCGGTCAGCGACAGCGTGAGCATCCCGCCGGCGGGTGCGCGGAGGCCGATCGCGTCCAGGCGGTGCAGCAGGTCGCGGACGTGGCGGGCGGTGACCGCCAGCCCGGACACCTCACCGGCCTCGGTCGAGGTGCCCTCCAGCGCGGCCAGGGAGGCGGTCACGTGCAGGGACGCGGTGACCGGCGGCAGCTCGGGCTGCCAGAACCGCAGCACCGTCGCGACGAACATCCGGGTCCGCAGCTGTCCGACCGGCCGGTTGTCGCCGTCGGCCTTGGCCAGCCCGGCCAGCTGGTCGATCACGTCGTAGACGGCGGCCGCCTCGTCGGCGGGCAGGTCGACGGCGACGGTGGCCATCCCCTCGCGGGTCGCCGGGTAGATCCGCACGTCGGCCGCCTGCTCGGCCTCCTGCCGCGCCTGCTCTGCCTGCTCCGGCGCGTACTCGGGCAGCAGACCCGTGGCCCGCTCGCGCAGCTTCCGCAGCGACAGGTCACCCGCCACTGCCAGCAGGGCGGACTCGACCCGCCGGGCCACACCCGGATCGGCGTGCTCGCACACCTCGGCCAGCACCCGCGCCCGCGCCTCGTCCAGCTCGCCGTCCGCCAGCGCCGCGAACGTGCCCGGCAGGTTGTCCCGCCAGGTCCACGCCCGCGCCGCCAGCCGGGCGGCGGCGCCGCGGCCGCAGTTGAGCGCCATCGCCAGCTCTGCGGGGAAGAACTCCGAGACCTCCGGCAGCGCCCGCTCCGCCGACCAGCCGCTGCGCGCGCCGCGCGCGCCCGGGGGCGGGTCCGCGCTGTCGGGCGACTCGTCGGCCAGCGAGAGGACCAGTTCGGCCTCGTAGGCGGCCAGCCGCGCCCGCTCGGCGACTAACCGCTCCAGCGCCACGGCCTTCTCCGACCGGGTCAGCAGCTCCACCGGCAGCCGCGGTCGCGACCCCGGGACCTCGATCAGCCACTCGACCAGCGCGCGCTCCACCCGCGACTCGCGATCGAGCACCGGCGACATGGACCGAACATACGTTCGAGGTCTGACAGTTCCTGCCCTCCCCAGCCCCGACTCACCCGCCGCCGTCACTCTGCCGGCGTTCTCGCGACCATGCGGGTCCGATCGCACCCCCAGGGTGCGGAGAGCGCCCGCACAGTCGCGGCCGACTCGGACGCGCCAGGTCAGCGCGGTGGGTGGGTGCCCGGTCAGGCAGGTCAGCCCCGGTGGGCGACGACGTTCAGCACGTTGCCGTCCGGCGCGCGGACGAAGAACCGGCGCACCCCCCACGCCTCCGTGGTGAGCGGGTGCACGATCTCGTAGCCGAGCCGCTGCGCCTCCTCGTACGCGGCGTCGACGTCGTCGATGTGCACGGACACGACGGGGAACGCCGGCGCCGTGGCGTCGGCCGACACCAGCTGCACGTGCGCGCCCGTGTCGGGCGACGTGCACCGGGCCACCCACCCGAGGTCGAACTCCTCGGTGCTCAGGCCGAGGTAGCCGGTGTAGAAGGCCTTCGCCGCCTCGACGTCGGCCACCTGCAGGTTGGGCGTGATCCGCACGGCGCGCACGAGGCGACTCCCCAGGGGAACGACGACGGAGGGACGGCGGGACGGTCGGCCCCATCCTGGCGCGCGGCGGGGCCGACCGTCGAGCAGCGCCACTCTCAGCGCAGGTGGTGCACCTCCTGCAGCCCGTGCACCGGCGTCGGGATCTCCTCGTAGCGCGCCTTGAGCTGCAGCGCGAGGTAGAGGGAGTAGTGCCGGGACTGGTGCAGGTTGCCGCCGTGGAACCACAGCCCCTCCTGCTGGGTGGGCTTCCACATGTTGCGCTGCTCGCCCTCCCACGGGCCGGGGTCCTTGGTGGTGTCCGAGCCCAGGCCCCACACCTTGCCGACCCGGTCGGCGACCTCCGGGGAGATGAGGTCGGCGGCCCAGCCGTTCATGGAGCCGTAGCCGGTGGCGTAGACGACGAGGTCGGCCGGCAGCTCGGTCCCGTCGTCGAGCACGACGGCGTCCTCGGTCAGCCGCGCCACCTGGCCGTGCACCAGCCGCACCTTGCCGTCGGCCACGAGGTCGGCGGCGCCGACGTCGATGTAGTAGCCGGAGCCGCGGCGCAGGTACTTCATGAACAGGCCGGACCCGTCGTCGCCCCAGTCGAGCCAGAACCCGGCCTTCTCCAGCCGGTCGTAGAAGTCGGCGTCGCGCTCGCGCATCTGCTCGTACAGCGGGATCTGGAACTCGTGCATGATCCGGTACGGCAGCGAGGCGAACGTGAGGTCGGCCTTCTCGGTGGTCATCCCGGCGGCGACGGCGTCCTCCGAGTAGAGCGCGCCCAGCCCGATCTCCATCAGGCTGTCGCTCTTGACGATGTGCGTCGAGGAGCGTTGCACCATCGTCACGTCGACGCCGTGCTCCCACAGCGCCCCGCAGATGTCGAAGGCGGAGTTGTTGCTGCCGACCACGACGACCCGCTTGCCCACGTAGGCGTCGGGGCCGGGGTGCTGCGAGGAGTGCTGCTGGTCGCCGCGGAACACGTCCTGCCCGGGGATCTCGGGCACGTTGGGCTTGCCGGACATCCCGGTCGCGAGGACGACGTGCCGCGGCCGCAGCGTGAGCGGCTTGCCCTCCCGCTCGACCTCGACGGTCCACTCCTGCGTCTCCGGGGAGTACGACGCCGACAGCGCCACCGTGCTCGACCAGTACGGGATCTCCATGACCCGCGTGTACGACTCGAGCCAGTCGCCGATCTTGTCCTTGGGCGCGAACACCGGCCAGTTGTCGGGGAAGGGCACGTAGGGCAGGTGGTCGTACCAGACCGGGTCGTGCAGGCACAGCGACTTGTACCGGCCGCGCCACTGGTCGCCGGGCCGCGGGTGCTTGTCGACGACCAGCGCGGGGACGCCGAGCTGGCGCAGCCGCGCGCCGAGCGCGATGCCGCCCTGCCCGCCGCCGATCACCAGGACGTAGGGCTGCGTCGCGACGCCCAGCTCGGCCTCCTCGCGCTCGCGGCGCTCCAGCCACGTCTCCCGGTCGCGGTGGATGCCGTGCTCCGCGCCCGGGGGACGGCGGCGCCCGCGCGGCTCCTCGTGGCCCGTGAGCTCGTACAGCGTGGTGAGGAACGTCCAGGCCCGCGGCTCGCCGTCCTCCTCGACCAGGCGCACCAGGCCCTTGCCGCGGCCGACCGCCGTCTCGAAGGTGAACCAGGCGGTGGTGACGCCGTCGGCCTCGTCCGGCGGCTCGCTGACGGCGAAGGACGTCGGGTCGGTCCGGTCCAGCGTCGCGGTGAGCAGCTCGCGCACCCCGGCGCGGTCCTCGACGGTGGTGATGTTCCAGGAGAACGCGATCAGGTCGCGCCAGAAGCTGGTGGTCGCGAACATCCCGGCGGCCCGGGCGACGTCCCGCGCGCGCAGCGCGTCACCGAACGCGGCGAGCCAGGAGTCGGCGCGCGTCGCCGCGGTGCCGGGAGGCGCGTCCAGGGTCTGCGTCATGGCATCTCCTCACTAGGGTGTGACCGGCAGCACACCCCCGGCGGCGCGGCGCCGGGGAGGGTTGCAACCGATTGCAGGAGGGGACGCCGTGGGCGACTTCGGCGCGATCACACCGGGGACCGACCTCGGCACACACGCGCGGGCGCTGCGCCGGGTGCACGACGCGGTGCTCGCCGGGGGCCGGCCGCCGATGCGGCCGCGCGCGGTGGTCGCGCGGTCCTGGCAGCGGGTGCTCGGCATCGGCCTGGACCCCTCCGGCGGCAACGCCCGCGACCCGTTGCCGCCCGGCGAGGTCGAGCGGCGCCGTCGGGGGTCGCCGCTGGACGCCGTCATCGGCGAGCTGCGGCAGGTGCTGGGCAGCGCGGCCGACGCCTCACGGTTCCTGCTCGTGGTCACCGACGCCGACGGCGTGATCCTCTGGCGGGAGGGCGCGTCCGCCGTCCGGCGGCGGGCCGACGGCCTGGGCTTCACCGAGGGCGCCCGCTGGACCGAGGCCGCCGTCGGCACCAACGCGATCGGGACGGCGCTGGCCGAGCGCGCGCCCGTGCAGCTGTTCAGCGCCGAGCACTTCGAGCAGCAGCAGCACCCCTGGTACTGCACGGCCTTCCCGGTGCACGACCCGCGCACCGGCGAGCTGCTCGGTGTGGTCGACGTCAGCGGCCCGGCGCTCACGCTGCACCCGGCGGTGACGGCGCTGGTGGAGACGGCGGTGCGGCTGGCCGAGGCGCAGCTGTGGCGGCACCACGAGCAGCGGCTGGAGCGGCTGCGCCGCTCGGCGGGCACGCTGCTGGCCACCGTGCGCGGCCCGCTGCTGCTCGTCGACGACCACGGCTGGGTGGCCTCGCACGCGGGCGTCGCGGTGCGCGACCGCATCGAGGTGCCGCGGGCCGGGCGGGCGCTGGCCGTCCCCGGGCTGGGGCTGTGCACGCCCGAGCGGGTCGGCGAGGGATGGCTGGTCCGCCCGCGCGGGGCCGGCGGGCCGATCGACGCGACCCTCGTGCCCGGTGACCGGCCGGTGCTCGAGGTCCGCGCCGGCGGGGAGCCGTGGCGGGCCGCGCTCTCGCCCCGGCACGCCGAGCTGCTCCGGTTGCTGGCCGACGCGGGCCCGGCCGGGCTGTCGGCCGGGCGGCTCTCCGCGCTGCTGTTCGGCGACACCGAGCACGTGGTCACCGTGCGGGCGGAGGTGTCGCGGCTGCGGCGGGTGGTCGGCGCGCTCGTCGCCACCACCCCCTACCGGCTGGCGGACGGCGTCCGGCTGACGGTGGCGCACCCCGCACCCTGACCCGGTGCGGAGCCGGCCGCGACCCCCCGCGGCCGAGCCGGGCGTCAGGGCGGCCCGTCGAGCGCCCGCGCGAGCGCCGTCACCTCCGCGGCGAGGTCGGGTTCGGCGGCGGCCGCGGCGGCGGCGAGCGCGACCACCCGGTCGGCCGTGGCGCCGTCGGCGAGGACGGTGCCCAGCCGGAGCGCGGCCCGGCGCAGCAACCCGTCGGCCTCCGCCGGGCGGCCGCGCAGCTCGGCCCGCAGTGCTGCCACCGCGTTCGCCAGCGCCCCGGCCGGCGCGTCCCGGTCCTCCCCGCGCCAGCGGGGGTCCTCCGGAGCCGGACCCTCCCCGGTGCCGGCCGAGACCGCGCGCACGTCGAGGTCGACGCGCCAGAACAGCGGGAGGTGGGCGAAGCGGGCGAACAGCACCCGCCGGCGAGGGTGCTGGGCCAGGTCGGGGTCGGTCCGCAGCGCGGCCAGCGGTCCGACGCAGGCGAGGACGCCGGGCAGCCCGGCGACCGCCCCGGCGAAGGGCCCGTCGGGGACCACCCACAGGACGTCCACGTCGGAGTAGCGGTCCGCGCGTCCCGTGGCGAGCGAGCCCCGCAGCTCCGCCCGCGACCCGGGGACGGCGGCGGCCAGCGCCCGGAGCACCGCCGCGGCGACGGCGGCCCGCCGCGCGGGCGCCAAGTCCAGGTCGGGAGCCGGTCCCGGGGCGTTCACCCGCCGTGCCGGTAACCGGTCACCCAGAGGCCGGGCAGGACCTCGCGGTCGCCGGTGGGCACGAAGCCCAGCCGCGCGTACAGCGCCCGTGCCGGCGCGTTGTCGCGGCCGGTGGCGACGATCGTCGGGCGGGACCCGGCGGCGGCCAGCACCGAGCGGACGAGCGCCGTCCCCAGGCCGCGGCGGGCGGCCGCGGGCGCGACGACGAGCCGGTGGACGTCGACGAGGTCCGCCTCCTCGGTCCACGCCACCGCCCCGGCCAGGCGGCCGGCCAGCCGCGCCCCCGTCCAGCGCAGCGGCGCGGCCTGCAGCGCGGCGAGGTCCTCCTGCAGCGGCGGGATCCGGTCGTCGCCGATCAGCGCGGCCTCGACCGCGTACGCCTCCCGCTGCAGCCCGTGCAGGTCGGCCGCGAGCACCGCGTCGGCGGCGGGGTCGAGGGGCACCAGGGCGAGGTCGAGCGGCCCGGGCCGGACGGTCACGGCGCGGGCGGCGCGTCCAGGGGGAGCCGCACCTGGAAGCGGGTGTCGCCGGGCCGGGACTCCACCCGCAGGTCCCCGCCGTGCCGGTTGACCACGATCCGCCACGACACGTCCAGCCCCAGGCCGGTGCCCTGGCCGACCGGCTTGGTGGTGAAGAAGGGCTCGAACACGCGGCGGCGCAGCTCCTCGGGGATGCCCGGCCCGGTGTCGCCGATCTCCACCAGCGCGCAGTCGCCCTCCACCGCCGTCCGCAGGGTGAGCGTGCCGGTGCCGGCCATCGCGTCGAGCGCGTTGTGCACGAGGTTGGTCCACACCTGGTTGAGCTCGCCGGCGTAGGCGGGGACGGCGGGCAGCGACCGGTCGTAGTCCTTGACGACGGTGACGCCGGGCGCGATCTTGCCGCTCATCACCGTCAGCGTGGCGTCCAGGCCCAGGTGCAGGTCGGTGGCCTGGTGCGGCATGCGGTCCATCTGCGAGTACTGCTTGGCCGCGTCGACCAGCGCCGAGATCCGCCCGGTGCTCTCCGCGATCTCGCTGACCAGCGTCTCGGTCTCCACCGTGTAGGCCAGCCACTGTAGCGCCGCCGGCAGGGAGGACGGCGCCACCGCGTCGGCGGCGCGCTCGACGTCGGCGATCCCCAGCCCGGCGCCGACGAACACCGCGGCCAGGTCCCAGGCGCGGTCGATGCCGCGGTCCTCGAGCCACTCGCCGAGCTCGTCCTCCCGGTCCGAGCGCTCCAGCGGGGACAGGTCGGCGCCGGGGCCGATCCGCGCGACGACGTCCTCCTGGACCGTGACCAGTGCCGCGAGCATCTCCCCCGGCAGGTGCCCGTCCGACAGCATGGCGAGCTTGTGCCGCATCCCGGCGATCCGCTCGCGCAGCGCGGCCGTGGCCCGCGCGGCCGCCGCGGCGGGGTTGTTCAGCTCGTGGGTCAGCCCGGCGGTCAGCTTCCCCAGCGCGAGCAGCCGCTCCCGCTGGCCGACCAGCTCGGCGGCGTTGCGGTTGCCGACGAACATGCCCTCCAGCAGGTGCACCGCCATCGGGTACCACTGCCGGAACACCTCGGCGAACGGCCCGGCGGGCAGGGCGAGGAACCGGCAGTCGGTGACCGCCCGGACCGTCGCCGGGTAGACCTGGGTGATCCGGTCGCCGGCGTAGAACTGCACCGCGCCGGAGTAGACGCCGCGCGAGTCGGTGCGGACCGTCTCGACCTCGCTGCCGCCCACCCGCCGCGCCATCGTCATGGTGCCGTCGAGGAGGACGAAGAAGCACTCCGCCGGCTCGCCCTCGACCGACACCTCGGTGCCGGCGGCGCACTCGACGACGTCGCCGTTGGCGGCGACCCACGCCAGCTGCTCGTCGTCCAGGTCCTCGAACAGGAACAGCCCGCGCAGCTCGTCGGGGGTGAGCCGGGCGCCCTCCCCCGGCGCGGCCGCGGTCACCGCTCCCCCAGGTAGCGGTGCACGAGGGTCACGGCCAGCGCCCCCTCGCCGACGGCGGAGGCGACCCGCTTCACCGAGTCGGCCCGCACGTCACCGGCGACGAACACCCCGGGGACGCTGGACTCCAGCAGCCACGGGTCGCGGTCCAGCGACCACCCGCGCGGCCGGGCGCCGTCGGTGAGCAGCTCCGGTCCGGTGGGGATGAAGCCGCGCGCGTCGCGGGCCACCACGCCGTCCAGCCAGGCCGTGCGCGGCGCGCCGCCGATGAAGACGAACAGGTGGCTGGCCGGCACGGTCTCGCGGGCGCCGGTGCCCTCGTCCTGGATGGTCAGCGACTCGAGGTGGTCGCTGCCGTGCGCCCCGACGACGGTGGCGCAGGTGCGCACCGTGATCGTGGGGATCTGGGCGATCTGCTCGATCAGGTAGTGCGACATCGAGGCCTCCAGCGACGGCCCGCGCACCAGCATCGTCACCGACCGGGCGTGCCGGGCGAAGAACACCGCGGCCTGGCCGGCCGAGTTGGCCCCGCCGACGACGTAGACGTCCTTACCCGCGCACGAGGCGGCCTCGGTCAGCGCCGAGCCGTAGAAGACGCCGCGGCCGGTCAGCGACTCGGCCCCGTCGACGCCGAGGCTGCGGTAGGAGACGCCGGTGGCCAGGACGACGGCGTGCGCCGCGATGCTGCCGCCGTCGGCGAAGTGCAGCACCCGCTTCGGGCCGTGCGTCTCCAGCGCGACGACGTCGCGGGTGAGCAGCAGCTCGGCGCCGAACTTGCCGGCCTGCCGGCGGGCCCGGTCGGCCAGCTGCCCGCCGGAGACCCCGTCGGGGAACCCGAGGTAGTTCTCGATCCGGCTGCTCTGCCCGGCCTGCCCGCCCGTCGCCTCCCGCTCGACCAGCACCGTGCGCAGCCCCTCGGAGGCGCCGTAGACCGCGGCGCCCAGACCCGCCGGGCCGCCGCCGACCACCACCAGGTCGTAGAACTCCTCGCGGGCGTCCACCGACAGCCCGACGACGGCGGCGAGCTCGCCGTCGGACGGCGCGCGCAGCACCTGCCCGTCGGGGGTGACCACCACCGGGACGTCGTCGGCGGACGCCCCCGCCGCCTCCAGCAGCCGCTGCCCCTCGGGCTCCTCGACGCTGTACCAGCGGTAGGGGACGGCGTTGCGCGCCAGCAGGTCCCGCGCCCGGAAGGAGGCCGGCGACCAGCGGTGGCCGACCAGCTTGACGTCCTCGGCCGCGGCGGCCGGACCGGCCCGCCAGGCGTCGAGCATGGAGTCCACGACCGGGTAGAGCTTCTCCTCCGGCGGGTCCCACGGCTTGAGCAGGTAGGCGTCGACGTCCACCAGGTTGATCGCGGCGATGGCGGCGTCGGTGTCGGCGTAGGCGGTGAGGAGGGCCCGGCGCGCCTGCGGGAACAGGTCCATCGCCTGCTCGAGGAACTCGATGCCGTTCATCTGCGGCATCCGGTAGTCGGCCAGCAGGACGGCGACGGGCTCGCCGCGCAGCTTGAGCTCGCGCAGCGCCTCCATCCCCTCGGCCCCCGACGAGGCGCGCACGATGCGGCAGTCGTCCCCGAACCGGCGGCGCAGGTCGCGCGCGACGGCCCGCGACACCTGGGGGTCGTCGTCGACGGTGAGCAGGACCGGGCGGCTCATGGCCTCCTCCTCGGGGCGCGGGTGCGAGAGGCGCCCGACGGTGTCGGCGGGCGGACCACGCTAGCCCGTGAGCGGACCGCACCGACAGGCTGTCGCCCGCCCGCGGGGCGCCTACGGTGGCCCGGTGAGCGCGCCGGACATCGACCCCTCCGTCCCGCCCAGCGGCCCCGGCTGCGTGGAGTGCGACGCCTCCGGCGGGTGGTGGTTCCACCTGCGCCGCTGCGCCGCGTGCGGGCACGTCGGCTGCTGCGACTCCTCCCCGTCCCGGCACGCCCGCGCGCACGCCGCGGAGACCGGCCACCCGGTCATCCGCAGCTTCGAGCCCGGCGAGGACTGGTTCTGGAGCTTCGCGGGCGAGCGGCCGGTGCGCGGCGCGGAGCTCGCCCCGCCGCAGCACCACCCGCTCGACCAGCCGGCGCCCGGCCCGCGCGGCCGCGTCCCCGCCGACTGGCAGGCGCACCTGCACTGAGCCCGGCGGCCGCCGAGCCCCCGGCAGCCGCCCGTCCCCCGGCCGCTCGTCCCCCGCGGCGCTGTGCCCGTCCCGGGCGTCAGAGCTGTGGGCGCACGCCGGGCTCGGCGGCCAGGTCCGCCGGCGCGAGCGGCCCGTCGCCGCGCGTCGCCGCGGCCGCGGTGCCGCGGCGGCCCACCGGCAGGACGGCCCGACCCCGGGCGCCCTCCAGCTCGAGGGCCAGCGCCGCGTAGAGGGCGACGACCGCCAGCACCAGCCCGGTCCAGCCGGCCGCCCGCTGCCAGTCCGGCGACGCGGTGAGGTGGTAGACGCCGGTCACGGCGAACCGGAGTCCGGCCAGCCCCATCACCGCCGCCGCCACCGCCTTCTCCGCCGCGGCGGCCGCGGGGACCGCCATCGCGACCCCCGCCGTCAGGAGCACGACGCCCAGCCCGTCGCTGGCCGTCCCCGGCGGCGCGCTGAGCGTGGCCAGCCCGACGATCGCCCAGGTGCCGGCCAGCACGCCCATGCCGGTGGCGCCCGCGGGGTCGCGCGCCACGAAGCCCACCACCGAGGCCAGCAGCTGCAGCGGCGCGGTTGCGGCGATCACGACCAGCGCCGCGACCCGCCCCTCGGCCGGCGGCACCCAGCCCAGCTGGACGGCGGCGAAGGCGGTCGTGGCGAACACCAGCGCGAGGAAACCCAGCGGCAGCGGCGTGGCGATCGGCCGGAGCACGACACGGGTCTGCGGCCCGCCGGGTGGGCCGGGCGGCGCCTGCCCCGGGCCCGCGGTCTCCGGGGGCCCGGCGGCGCGGTCGGTGGGCGGCACGGCGGCGACCCCGCTCAGCGCAGCCGGACGGGGCCGGCGTCGATCGGCGTCCGGAACAGGACGTAGGGCTTGCGCCGCTCGTCCTCCCCGCCGCGGTACTTCGCCTGCCGGTACAGCTGGTTGGCCGTGACGTAGAGGAAGCCGTCGGCGACGGACATGGTGTCGGGCCACAGCAGCCGCGGATCGGAGACGACGGTCTCCCAGCGCCCGTCGGGCAGCCGCCGGTGGATGGCGTCGTGCTCGCCGTCGGTGACGTAGAGGCGGCCGGCGTCGTCGGTCTCCAGCCCGTCGCTGACGCAGCCCTTGTCCCCCTCGTCCCGCACGGTGGCCGCGACGGCGTCGTCGTCGGCCGACCGGTCCACCAGCGCGTCGACGGCGACGCTGTACCAGCGCCGGCCGGCCATCGGGCAGTAGAGGAGCCGCTCGCCGTCGGCGGAGATCGCGATGCCGTCGGCGCCCATCCGGATCGGGGACGTCGACCCGTCCTCGGCCCGCTCGGTGAACTCCTGGCCCTCGACGACCATCCGCAGGTCCGGCGGGAGCACCGCCTTCGTGCTCGGGTGCTCGTGCAGGCGTCGCCAGGACTCCCCCGACGCCAGGTCGACCACGATGACGCCGTTCGGGCCGGAGTCGGAGGAGTCGGTGATGAACGCCGTCCCCGCCTCCCCGCGGCGCAGGTCGAACCGGACGTCGTTGAGGTAGGTGGTGGGCAGCGCGACGTCGGTCGGGAACAGCACGACCTGCACGACCTCGTCCCGGGCCAGGTCCACGCACACGAGCTTCGGCCCGCCGTGCTTGGTGGGCTGGAACATCGGGCTGCCGGTGTCGAGCGCCCACAGCCGGTCGGCGGGGTCGACGACGACGGACTGCACCGACACCAGCCGCTCGGGGTCGGCGTCGGACCGGTTGTCGTTGAGTTCCTGGGAGGGGAACGCGACCTCCGCGCCGTCCCGGATCTCACCGACGGTGAAGCCGACGTCGTCGCCCCACTTCGGGTAGCAGACGAAGACCCGGCCGGTGTGCGACACGGTCACGCCGGTCGGCATCGCCCCGGAGAAGGTGTGGACGACCTCCAGCCCGCCGAGCGTCTCGTGCGCCGCCGGCCGGCCGGTCATCTCGCGACGCCCGCGGTCGCCGGGACGCCGAACGCGCGGCGCAGGTGCTGCGCCGCCTCGCGCTGGGCCTGCTCGGCCTCGTCGAGGACGGCGGCCGCGCCGAAGAACTCGTGCATGACCCCGGCGTAGTAGCGGTGCGTGGTCGGCACGCCCGCGGCCTCGAGCTTCTCGGTGAACAGCTGGCCCTCGCTGCGCAGCACGTCGCGCTCGTCGGTGATCACCAGCGTCGGTGGCATGGTGCGCAGCTGCTCGTCGGACCACCCGAGCAGGTCCACCCGCGGGTCCTGCGCGCCCTCCGGCACTCCCTGGAACGCGTGCATCGCCATCCACGACAGCAGCGGGCGGTTGAGCGGCCGGCCGTCGGCGGCGTCCTCCATCGACTCGCCCACCTGCTCGCCGGTGGTGAGCGGGTACACGCAGACGGCGGCCAGCGGTCGGGGCCCACCGCCGGTGGCGAGCTGCAGGCAGGTGGCGGCGGCCATCGTCCCGCCCACCGACTCGCCGCCGATCGCCATCCGGCCTGGGTCGCCGCCGAGCTCCGCGGCGTGCTCGGCGGTCCACCGCCAGGCGGCGAGGACGTCGTCATGCGAGGAGGGGAACACGTGCTCGGGAGCGCGCCGGTAGTCGGGGCTGACGACGATCGCGCCGGTCTTGTTGGCCATCCCGCGGCAGGAGGCGTCGTAGGTGTCGACGTCGAAGAGCACCCATCCGCCGCCGTGCACCCACATCACGACCGGCAGCGGGCCGGCGCCGGCGTCCGCGGGGGTGTAGACGCGCAACCGCATCTGCCCGCCGGCGGCGTCGGGGATGGTCCGGTCCTCCACCGCGCCGACCGGCTCGGGACCCTCGATGCCTCTGTCGGCCATGACCTTCTCGACCGCCTTGTCGGGGCCGGGCTGCGTGCGCGCCTGCGCGGGCTCGAGGATCTCGACGGGCAGCGGGCCCAGGGAGGAGTGCGCGTCGACGATCGCCTGTGCCTGCGGGGTGAGCAGGCCCGAGGGGTCGGTCGCCATCTCCTGCTGCCGGCCCGACAGCAGGTCGCGCACGTGGTCCAGCGGCTTGGCCAGGAAGCCGGCGATCCGCTCGGCGATCCCCTCGTCGGGGGCGTGCGGGTGCGGGCGGGTGGGCGCCTGCCGCTTGGCGGCCAGGAACTCCCGGCCCAGTTGCCCCATCCGCTCGGCACCGGCCTTCTGGCGGAACTCGGGCAGCTCCTCGTCCTCCTCGTCGTGCACGTGGTGGCGCACGACCTCCATGAGCTCCGTCAGCGCCTGCTCGAACTCGGCCTCGCCGGGCTCGGTCCGGCCGAGGACGACGAGCAGCTCCTTGATCTCCTGGTGCTCGTGCTCGGCGTCGTCGTGCTCGTCGCGCATCCCCACCTCGGGCCAGATCGGGTAGAGCACCGTCTCCTCGGCGAACGCGTGCAGCGCCAGTTCGAGGGAGATCTGGTCGACCAGCACGCGGCGGTTGCCGCGGCCGGCCTCCAGGTGCTGGAACTGGCGCTCGACGACGGCGTGGTCGTCGGCGATGAGGTGGTCGATGTCGCCGGGCCGGGTGGGGTGGGACAACGCCACGGGAGGCTCCTCGCGAGTCGGGCTGGGGACGGTGCGGCACACGCCTGGTCTCGGCGGCCGGCTCCCCGTCGGCACGGGCGATCCGTCGAGCGGCACCTACCCCCCGCTGCCGCGGGTACACCCGCCGACGGATGCGTGCACCGACCGTCCGGGCGCGGGGCCGGGCGCCGTCCGCGCGGGCCCGCCCCAGGCCCGTCGTCTCCCCCCGCCGGCCACGCCGCGGGGTCACCCCGGCCGGTCCCGGGTATGGGCCGCGGATGAGCGTCGACGTCACCCCCGGGACCGTGGCCGTCTACACCGACGTGGTGTGCGCCTGGTCGACGGTGGCCCTGCACCGCTTCCTCGCCGCCCGGTCCCGCCTCGACCTGGACGACGCCGTCCGCGTGGACCACCGGCTCTTCCTGCTGGAGGACGTGAACTCCTTCGCGATCCCGATGCGCATGCTGAACGCCGAGCTGCCCGTCGTCGGCCAGCTCGAGCCGGACCTGGGGATCACCCCGTGGCAGGGCCAGCCCTCGGACTGGCCGGTCACGGCGCTGCTGGCGAACGAGGCCGTGCACGCCGCCAAGGCGCAGTCGCCCGCGGCGGCCGAGCAGCTGGACATGGCGCTGCGGCTGGCGTTCTTCCGGGACAGCCGGTGCATCTCGATGCTGCACGAGGTGGTCGACGTCGCCCGCGGCTGCGACCACGTGGACGCCGACGCGCTCGCCGCGGCCCTGGACGACGGCCGCGCCCGCGGGCCGATGATGGCCGACTACCGCGCGCACGCCGGCGAGGTGCAGGGCAGCCCGCACTTCTTCCTCGCCGACGGCTCCGACGTGCACAACCCCGGTACCGAGCAGCACGCCTCCGACGCCGGTTACCCGGTCGTCGACTCCGACGACCCGTCGGTCTACGAGGACCTCGTGCGGCGAGCCGCCGGGGCAGCGCAGGCAGGGTCCCGACGATGAGCGAGCGGCTGGTCGCGGACCTCGTCGTCGAGCGGCTGCGGGCCTGGGGCGTCCCGCGGGTGTTCGGCCACCCGGGGGACGGCATCAACGCCGGCTACGCGGACCTGCTCGGCCTCACCGGCATCCGGGTGACCGACCCCGGGGAGCTGGGTGCCGCGTGGGACCGGGCGCTGTCGGCCGACCGGCCCGTCGTCCTCGAGGTGCGCACCGACCCCGACGTCCCCCTGCTGCCGCCGTTCCCCGGGGGCGCGCAGGAGCTGGACTCCTTCCGCACGGCGCTGGACCAGGAGGGAGAGGCGGGCGCGGGCGCCCGGGCGCTCCTGGACACCTACGCCGCGCAGGAGCGCCCGCGGAGCTGACCGCACGGTCGGCACCGGGACGGGCGGCATCGGGCCGGAGCGGCGGGACGACGACCGCCTCCTCCTGCCGGACCTCCCCCAGCGGCGGCGAGAGCTCAGGGGAGGGCCGTCAGCACCTTGTCCAGGGTGACCGGCAGGTCGCGCACCCGGATGCCGGTGGCCCGGTGCACCGCGTTGACCACCGCCGCCGCCGTCCCGGTGATGCCGATCTCGCCGATGCCCTTGCTGCCCATGGCGTTGACGTACGGGTCGTGCTCGTCGAGCCAGTGGGCCTGCATGTCGCCGACGTCGGCGTTGACGGTCACGTGGTACTCGGCGAGGTCGTGGTTGGCGACCTGGCCGATCCGGTGGTCCCAGACGCTGTTCTCGTGCAGCGCCATGGACAGCCCCATGGTCATCCCGCCGAGGAACTGCGACCGCGCCGTCCGCGGGTTGACGATCCGGCCCGCGCCGAAGACGCCGTACAGCCGCGGCACCCGGAGCTCGCCGGTGTCGGCGTGCACCCGCACCTCGGCGAACTGGGCGCCGAAGGCGTAGGCGGCGTGCGCGTCGTCCTTGCCCGCCTGGTCGACGTCGCCGGTGACCTCGTCGCCGTCGGACGGCGAGCGGCCGAACTTCGTGCGGAACTGGCGCGCCGCGACCGTGAGCGCCGACCCCCACGTGTTCGTGCCCGACGAGCCGCCGGCCACCGAGGCGATCGGGTAGCGGGTGTCCCCGATCCGCACCTCGACGTCGTCGGGGTCGACCTCCAGCGCGTCGGCGGCGATCTGCGGCAGCACCGTCCACGCGCCGGTGCCGAGGTCCGCGGCGCCGATCTCGGCGACGTACCGGCCGTCGGCGTAGCGGATCCGCGCGGTCGACTGCGCCTGGCGCATCGTCGGGTACACCGAGGAGGCGACGCCGGTGCCGACGAGCCAGGCACCCTCGCGGTGCCCAGCCGGTGGCCGGTCGGCCCAGCCGAAGCGCTGCGCGCCCTCGCGCAGGCAGGCGACCAGGTTGCGGCTGGACCACGGCCTGCCGGTCTCCGGGTCGACCTCGGGCTCGTTGCGGATCCGCAGCTCGACCGGGTCGATGCCCAGCCGCTCGGCGAGCTCGTCCATCGCGACCTCGGGGCCGAACATGCCCGGGCACTCCCCCGGCGCGCGCATCCACGACGGCACCGGCACGTCGAGGGCTGCCAGCCGGTGCGTCGTCCGCCGGTTCGGCGAGGCGTACATCATCCGGGTGGGGACGCCGGTCTGCTCCGCGAACTCCTTGATCCTCGACGTCTGCTCGACCACGTCGATCGCGATGGCCTGCAACCGGCCGGTGCGGTCGGCGGCCAGCTGCAGCCGCTGGATCGTCGGGGTGCGGTAGCCGACGAGGGAGAACATCTGCTGGCGGGTCAGGCCGAGCTTCACCGGCCGGCCGGGCACCGCGCGGGCGGCCATCGTGGCGAGGAAGACGTGCGCGTGCGGAGTGCCCTTGGAGCCGAACCCGCCGCCGACGAACGGGCAGACCACCCGCACCTGCTCCTGCTCCAGGCCGAAGACCTCGCACACCGCGGCCCGGTCGGGGTGCACGCCCTGGGTCGAGTCCCAGAGGGTCAGCGGCACCTCGGCGGACGGCTCCCACAGCGCCGTCGTCGCGTGCATCTCGAGCGGGTTGTTGTGGTACATCGCCGTCGAGTAGGTCTCCTCGACGGTCACGTGCGCGGTCGCCATCGCGGCGGCGACGTCGCCCTGCACGGTGTCGGTCTCGTACCCGGCGTTGACCTGCTCCGGCGCGTAGAGGTCGGCCCGGTCGACGGCCAGGGTGCTGTCGTGCGGCTGCTCGGCGTAGGTGACGCGGACGGCGTCGGCGGCCTGCCGGGCCAGCTCCGAGGTCTCGGCGACGACCAGTGCGACGACCTGCCCGCGGAAGGCCACCTCGTCGCTCTGCAGGACGGCGAACTCGCGGTCGTCGGTGGACGCGAGCCGCTCGGCGTTCGCGTGGGTGAGGACGGCGACGACCCCCTCGAGCGCCTCGGCGGCGGAGGTGTCGACGCCGGTGACGCGGGCCCGCGGGACCGTGGCCTGCACCGGGTGGACGTAGGCGGGGTGCTCCACCGGCGTCTCGATCGCGTAGGTGGCGGCGCCGCGGACCTTCGCCTCGCCGTCGCGGCGGACGGTGTCCCGGCCGATCGCGCGGGGCTCCAGCAGCTCGGTCATGCGGACACCTCGGAGGTCAGGTCGCGGACGGTGGCGACGACGGTGCGGGTCACCAGCGGGATCTTGAAGCCGTTGCCGCCGTCGATGCCCGGCTGCGGCTGGGCGGTGGTCAGCTCGACCTCCATCGCGTGGCGCACCGCCTCGTCGGACACGGCGCCGCCGCGCAGCACCTCCTCGGCGCGGGTGGCTCGCCACGGCTTGTGCGCGACGCCGCCCAGGGCCAGGCGGACCTCGCCGTCGACCACCACCGCGGCCACCGAGACCAGCGCGAAGGCGTAGGACGCCCGGTCGCGGACCTTGCGGTAGGTCGAGCGCGCGCCGGCCGGCAGTGGCGGCAGGTCGATCGCGGTGACGAGCTCGCCGTGCTCGAGCACGGTGTCGCGGGAGGGGTCGTCGCCGGGCAGCCGGTGCAGCTCGGCGAACGGGACCGTGCGCGCGCCGGCCGGGCCGAGGACCTGCACGTGCGCATCGAGCACTGCGAGCGCCACCGCCATGTCCGACGGGTGGGTGGCGATGCAGGTGTCCGGCGCCGTCGGGTCCGGCAGGGCCGCGGGGGTGCCGAGGACCGCGTGGTGGCGGGTGTAGCCGCCGACGGCCGAGCAGCCGCTGCCGGCCTCGCGCTTGTTGCACGGCGTGCTGACGTCCTGGAAGTAGACGCACCGGGTCCGCTGCAGCGGGTTGCCGCCGGTGGTGGCGAGGTTGCGCAGCTGGCCGGTGGCGCCGGCCAGCAGCGCCTGGGCCAGGACCGGGTACCGCGCGCGCACCCGCGGGTCGGCGGCGAGCTCGCTGTTGGTGACGGCGGCGCCGATGCGCAGCCCGCCGTCGGGCAGGTCGGTGACGTCCCGGCTGGTCAGCCGGCGCACGTCGACCACGAGCTCGGGTCGGGCGACGCCGAGCTTGAGGTGGTCGACGAGGTTGGTGCCCCCGGCGAGGAAGACCGCGTTCGGCTCGGCGGCGACGGTCCGCACCGCCTCGGCCTCGTCGGCGGGCCGGGCGAACGCGAACGGCCTCACGCCGCGCCCCCGGCCTGCTGCACGGCCGGGACGATGTTCGCGTAGGCCCCGCAGCGGCACAGGTTGCCGCTCATCCGCTCGGCGACCTCGTCGGAGGTCAGCTCCGGGGGGGCGGTCAGGTCCTCGCTCACGTGGCTGGGCCAGCCGCGGCGGACCTCGTCGAGCACCCCGACCGCGGAGCACACCTGGCCGGGGGTGCAGTAGCCGCACTGGAAGGCGTCCCGGTCGAGGAACGCCTGCTGGACCGGGTGCAGGCCGCCGGATGCGAGCCCGTCCGCGGTGGTGATCTCCGCGCCGTCGTGGGCGACCGCCAGCGCGAGGCAGGTCAGCGCCCGGTCGCCGTCCAGCAGCACCGTGCAGGCGCCGCACTGGCCGTGGTCGCAGCCCTTCTTCGGGCTGGTGTTGCCCAGCCGCTCCCGCAGGGCGTCCAGCAACGTCGTCCGGGTGTCGACCGTCAGGCGGTGCCGCTCGCCGTCCACGGTCAGGGAGATCTCGGCGTGCAGCCCGGTGGGGTCCATGGCCCCGCAGGTGCCCGGCGCGCGCGGCGTGGCAAACCCCGCGGCAGGCCCTCCTGGTGCCGAGGGCGGACGTTTGTCCCGCGGCCCTCCTGCCCATGCCCCGGCCATGACGACACCCGCGGACGAGGAGGGCACGACCCCGATCGGGTTCCGGCCCGAGCGGGAGGACCGCGCCGTCGCCGAGAGCATGGGTGAGGCCCTGCTGGGGCGCCTGCTCGACCGCGCGCACCTCATCCCCCCGCGGCTGGTCGGCCCCCTCGTGGCCCAGGAGACGCGCGCCGCCGGGGCGAGCGAGGTCGCGATCTTCCTGCAGGACTACGACCAGCGGCACCTGCAGCCGCTGGAGGGCGACGGCCTCACCGGCGAGCGGACGCCGATCGACGGCAGCGCGGCCGGTCGCGCGTTCGCCACCGCCGAGGTGGTCGAGCAGCCGGAGCCCGACGGGTCGGTGCGGCTCTTCCTGCCCATGCTCGACGGCTCGGACCGGGTCGGCGTGCTGTCCCTGCACCTCCCGGCGGTCAACGCCGCCGACCGCCGGCTCGCCCTGCGGCTCGCCGGGCTGGTCGCCGACATGGTCGTCACCAAGGGCGAGTACACCGACACGTTCGCCCGGGCCCGCACCGCCGAGCCGATGACCCTCGCCGCCCAGCTGCAGTGGGCCACGCTCCCCCCGCTGTCGATGACCACGCCCGACGTCGACCTCGCCGGCATCCTCGAACCGGCCTACTCCGTGGGCGGCGACGCCTTCGACTTCGCGCTGAACGCCCACGTGCTCGACGTCGGCGTCTTCGACGCGATGGGTCACGGGCTGGACGCCGCGACGATGGCCACGGTGGTGATCGCCGCCTACCGCCACGGCCGGCGCGGCGGCGGGGACGAGCTCCCCGAGCTCTACGCCGCGATGGACCACGTGGTCCGCACCTCGTTCCCCGGCCGGTTCGCCACGGCCCAGATCGCCCGGCTCGACACCGAGACGGGCGAGCTCACCTGGGTCAACGCCGGCCACCCCGCCCCCCTGTGGGTGCGCGGTGGCCGGGTGGTCGACGAGGTGACCGGCCCGGTGTCACGCCCGCTCGGCCTGGCCGACGGCCCACCCCACGTCCGGTCGCTCCGGTTGGCGCCCGGCGACCGCGTGCTGTTCTTCACCGACGGCGTCGTCGAGGAGCGGCTCGACGGCGGGGAGCAGTTCGGCGAGGGACGCCTGCGCGAGATGATCGAACGCACGACGACCGAGGGCCTGTCCGCCGCGGAGTCCGTCCGCCGGCTGTCCCACGCCCTGATGGCCGCACGGGCCGGGCACACCAGCGACGACGCGTCCCTGCTGCTCGTGGAGTGGAAGGAGCCGCCGCGCGACGACGAGCTCGCTCCCGGGGTGCCCGAGGCCGACCCCACCGACGACGGCTCCTGAACCGCAGACCTGTCGCGTGCGATCGAGTCGCGCCGGGTAGGCGCTCGGCATGGCTGACACCACGAGCGAGAGCGAGCTGCGCGACCTCACGGTCGACCAGCTGCGCGACCGGGCGAAGCGGGCCGGCGTCTCCGGCACCTCGTCGATGCGGAAGGACGACCTCGTCGCGGCCCTGGCCGCCGGCGGGACCGGGGAGCGGACCGGCGCCGGGGAGCCGGGCGACGCCGGGCCCGACGGCGGGCACCTGCGCACCGGCGACCAGACGTCGAGGTCGCTGCAGTACTCGCAGGAGGTGACCTCCCCGGACGAGGACCCCGAGCGGCCCGGCCGCAGCCTGGCCACCACCAGCCACGAGGTGATCCGGCAGTGGGCCGAGGCGCGCGGCGGGCAGCCGGCCACCGTGCCCGGCACCGAGCACGGCGACCACCTGGGCGTGCTGCGCATCGACTTCGGCGGGGACGACGACCGGCTGCGGGAGGTGAGCTGGGACGAGTGGTTCGCCACCTTCGACGCCCGCGACCTCAACTTCGTCTACCAGGAGGAGCGCAAGGACGGGCACCGGAGCACGTTCTTCCGCCTGGAGAGCCCGCACCGCGAGGACGGCTGACCTCCCCGGGGGCAGGCTGTCGCCCGTGCCCCTCCCCCCGCCGCCCGTCCCCAGCCGCGTCGTCGCCGCGCCGATGGCCGGCGGCCCCTCGACGGTCGCCCTCGCCGCGGCCGTCGGGGACGCCGGCGGCCTCGGCTTCCTGGCGGCCGGCTACCGCACCGCGGCCGCCGTGGCCGACGAGGTCGCGCGACTGCGGGCGGTGTCGGCGGCGCCGTTCGGCGTGAACGTCTTCAGCCCCGTCCCGGCCGACCCGGTCGAGGCGGCGCGGGTGCCCGCGTACGCGGGCCTCCTGGCGCCGCGCGCCGCCGCGCTCGGGGCCGCGCTCGGGCAGCCGGTGCACACCGACGACGAGCACGACGCCAAGGTCGCCGTCCTGGCGGCGCTGCGCCCGGCGGTCGTCTCCTTCGTCTTCGGCGTCCCCCCGGCCCGGTCGGTCGAGGCGCTGCACGCCGCCGCGGTGCCGGTCTGGCTGACGGTCACCTCACCGGAGGACGCCGTCGCCGCCACCGCCGCCGGGGCCGACGCGCTCGTCGTCCAGGGCTGGGAGGCCGGCGGCCACCGCGGCGGGGGCTCGGACGCCGAGCCCGGGGAGCTCGGCCTGCTCCCGCTGCTCGCGCTGGTGCGCCGGGAGACCGCGCTGCCGCTGGTCGCCGCGGGCGGCCTCGCCGACGGCCGGGGCGTCGCCGCCGTCCTCGCCGCGGGTGCGGCGCTGGCCCAGCTGGGGACGGCGTTCCTGCGCACCCCGGAGGCGGGGACGGCGCCCGCGCACGCCGCCGCGCTGACCGGGGACCGGCCGACGACGGTGACCCGGGTGTTCACCGGCCGCCGCGCCCGCGCCCTGGTCAACCGGGCGACGGCCGAGCTGCCCGCCGACGCCCCGGCGGCCTATCCCGAGGTGCACGCGCTGACCCAGCCGCTGCGGGCCGCGGCGCGGGCGGCCGGGGACGCCGAACAGCTGCACCTGTGGGCCGGGCAGGCGCACCGGCTCGCCGGCGAGGTGCCCGCCGGGGAGCTGGTGCGCCGGCTGGCCGCCGAGGCGCGGGCGGCGCTGGACGCCGCGCGCTTCTGACCGCCCCGCGCCGGACGCCGGGCTCAGGCGAGCGCGCGCAGCGCCTCGGCCAGCGGGGTGGTCGGCCGGCCCGCGAGGCGGGACAGGTCGCCGGTCGTCGACGCCAGGGCACCGTCGGCGATGGCGGCGTCCATCCCGGCGACGAAGCGCGCCGTCGGCTCGTCCAGGCCGACGCCGGTGAGGACGGCGACGTGCTCCTCGGTGGTCAGGCGGCGGTAGGTGACCTCCCGGCCGAGCACCTCGGCGGCCGCGGCGGCGAACTCGTCGAAGCCCCAGGCGGTGTCGCCGGAGAGCTCGTACACCCGCCCCTCGTGGCCCGCGCCGGCGAGCACCGCGGCGGCCGCGGCGGCGTAGTCCGCGCGGGTCGCGCTGGCCACCCGGCCGTCGCCGGCGCTGGCGGAGACGGTGCCGGCGGCCGCGGCCTCCTGCAGGGCCTGCGCGTAGTTCTCCGTGTACCAGCCGTTGCGGAGCAGGACGAACGGGACGCCGCTGGCCCGCACGTCGGCCTCGGTCTGCCGGTGGGTCTCCGCCAGGGCCAGCGGGCTGTCGTCGGCGCGCAGGATGCTCGTGTAGGCGACCAGGGCGACCCCGGCGCGCGCGGCGGCGGCGAGCACGGTGCGGTGCTGCTCGACGCGGGCGGCCGGGTCGTTGCCGGAGACCAGGAGCAGCCGGTCCCCCGCCTCCAGCACCGCGTCGAGGGTCGACGGGTCGCCGTAGTCGATCCGCGCGACCCGGACGCCGCGGGCCGCGAGCCCGGTCAGCTCCTCGACGCGGCGGCCGGCGGCGACGACCTGGTCGGCCGGGACGCCCCGGTCCAGCAGCTCCTCCACCACGAGCCGGCCCAGGTGCCCGGTGGCGCCGGTGACGACGATCGACATGCGTGTCCTCCTGTGCTCCGCGGACGCCGCGGCGGCGCCGTCGGTCCCGGCAACCGGGAGCCCCCCGGAGATGTTCCAACCTTCAACGACTTTTGAGCCGCGGACGGTCCTCGACTCATCGTCAACCGGGGGTTGACGCCCGCATGCCGTCAACCTAGCGTTGACGCATGACCCCTCCCGTGCAGGTCCCCGTCCGCCTCGACGACCTCATCGACTCGATCCGCAAGGTGCACGACGACCCGCTGGAGCAGCTCAGCGACGCCGTCCTGGTCGCCGACCACATCGGCGAGGTCGCCGACTCCCTCATCGGCCACTTCGTCGACCAGGCCCGCCGCCAGGGGGCATCCTGGACCGACATCGGCCGCAGCATGGGCGTGACCAAGCAGGCCGCGCAGAAGCGGTTCGTCAGCCGCGCCGGCGCCGACCGGCCGATGGACGCGCGCGAGGGCTTCGGCCGGTTCACCCCGCGCGCCCGCAACGTCGTCGTCGCCGCCCAGGAGGAGGCACGCACCGCCGGCGCGCTCGAGGTCTCCACCGCCCACCTCGTCCTCGGCCTGCTGCGCGAGCCCGAGGGCATCGCCGCCCGGGTGCTCGTGGCGCACGCGGGGTCCCTGGACCGGGTCCGCGCGGCCGTCGTGCTGCCGCCCGCCTCGGGCGCGGAGATCCCGGCGTTGATCCCGTTCGACGACGCCTGCAAGGCCGTCCTCGAGAGCACCTTCCGCGCCGCGTCGCGACTGGGGCACGACCACGTCGGCACCGAGCACCTGCTGCTGGCGGTGCTCGAGGCCGAGGGCGACGACGGCCTGCTCTCCGGGCTCGGCGTCGACGCCGGACGGGCGGAGCAGGAGATCACGACCGCCCTGCGCTCGGCCGGCGCGGCCGGGGAGGCCGCGGAGGCCCGGGAGGCCGCGGAGGCCGGGGAGACCGGGGAGACCGCCGGCGCCTGAGAGCCCCGGGGCTCAGCCGGCCAGCGGACGGCGCCCCCGCCGGCGGCCGAACGCCCGGCGGACGCGCCGCCAGCGGTCCGGCGTCCGCTCGGCGTCCAGCAGCTGCGTCGTGGCCAGCAGGCGGCCGACCGGGCCGAGCTCCCGCGGGGAGAAGGGCACCAGCGACCGCCCGGTGGGACGGCGCAGCTCCTCGATCGCGGCGACGAGCGAGCCGCCGTGGCGCTCCACCGCGGCGGCCACCTCCCCGGGGGCGACGTCGAGGTGCTCGCCGAGGAGCCGGTCGCGCATGCCGGTCACCGCCGCGGCCAGCGCCTCCCGGTCGGGGGACCCCGGGTGCACCTCGATGCTGAGGTCGCACTCGGTGTCCAGCCCCATGGAGCGGTTGTTCAGGTTCGACGAGCCGATCCGCAGCAACCGGTCGTCGACGACGGTCACCTTCGCGTGCACGTACACCGGCCGCCGCGAGGCGGTGACCGGCACGTACATGCGGAAGCGTCCGTACCGGTCGGCCTGCCGCACCGTCTCCAGCAGCGCCGTGCGGGCCGAGCCCATCGCCTGCTCCTCCACCCACCCCCACGCCTCGTGCGGGTTGAGCACCACGAACTCGGGACCGTCGGGCTCCTGCAGCCGGGCGGCGATCGCCTCGGCGACCCGGCGGTTGGCGAAGTACTGCGTCTCCACGTACACGCTGCGCCGCGCGCCGGCGACGACGGCGAGCCAGAGCAGCTCGATCTCGTGCACGAGCATCTGGCCGCCGTGCTCGGGCCGGGTCCGGGAGACGGCGACGTCGACGCCGGTCAGCAGCGGCTCGACGCCCTCGGGCCAGCACGGCTCGACGCCGGTCACGGGCTCCAGCCGCTGCCCGGTGCCGCTCTCCCACCGCTCCCGGGCGAGGTCGCCGATCGCCCGCGCCGCCGGTCCGGACACCAGGCTGGTGACGTCGTGCCACGGCCCCATGTCCCGGTGCGTGCGGGGCCGCGCGCGCCGGCGCTCCCGGTCCCGGTGCTCGCCGGTGTCCCAGCGGTCGGCGGTGACGTCGATGCCGCCGGCGAACGCCAGGCAGTCGTCGACCACCACGATCTTCTGGTGGTGCGCGCCGCCGACCGGGTGGGAGGTGTCGACGGTGACGGTCAGCCGGTCCGGGGAGCGCCGCCCGAGCAGCACGATGGGCACCAGCCCGCGGCCCAGCCCGTAGACCATGCCGAGGTCCCACATGAGGACGCCGATCTCGAGGTCGGGGTTGGCGCGCACCGCCGTCTCCAGCACCCGGCCGAGCCGGTCGTCGCGGGCGCGGCCCGGGCCGCGCGGGTCCATCCGGATCCGCGGGTCGAAGTCCCAGCCGATGAGCAGCACCCGCCGGCGCGCGGAGAGGACGGCGGCCTTGAGGGTGGCGAAGTAGTCCGCGGCGTCGACGAAGACGGCGTAGCGGTCGGCGCGCTCGACCCGCCAGCACGTCTCCCCGGGCACCAGCAGCCGGGCGGGCCCCTCCGGCCCGGCCCCGTCCCCGCCTCCCACCCCGGCGGGGTCGCGGGGCGCCGGGACCCGCAGGCCGGGCGGGGTGGTGGTACCGGAGCCGTCGGGGTGCACCCGCGCATCCTGCCCCCGCGACCGGCCCTCCTCACGGCCGGTCACCCGGACGGGCCGGGCGGGGACCCCGGTCGCGGGGGTGCGTGGCGGGGGTCAGGCGCGGCCGCGGCGGGGCGGGCCGACCAGGCCCGCCACCGTCGCTCGGGTGCCCCGCTCGCGCAGCGAGGTGAGCGCGTCGGTGTAGGCGGCGGCGAGCCGCTCGTCGGCGGCCAGGTCGCCGAAGACGTCGGGGTCGTCGAGGAACGCCAGCGGCTCGGCCGCCTGGCGGTCGGCGCGGGCGCCCAGGTCGGCGGCGCGCGGATCGGCGAGGGCCAGCGGCAGCCCGGCGTCGTCGGCACCCTCGGCGGCGCGGGCCCACGCGGCGAGCACCGCGGCCGAGCGGCGGATCTCCCCGCCGCGGGCCAGGTTGTCCCGCAGCACCGGCAGCAGGAACCGCGGCACCCGGTCGGAGGCGTTCTCCCGGATCCGGTCGAGGGTGTCGCGCACCTGCGGGTTGGCGAACCGGCCGACCAGCTCGGCCTTGTACCGGCGCAGGTCGACGCCGGGGACCGGGGCCAGCGTCGGGGTGGCCTCCTCGTCGAGGTAGCCGCGCAGGAACTCGCGGAACAGCGGGTCCTGGCAGGCCTCGTGCACGTACTCCAGCCCGGCCAGCCGGCCCAGGTGGGCCAGCACCTGGTGGCCGGCGTTGAGCAGCCGCAGCTTCATCTCCTCGTAGGGGGCGACATCGGCGACCAGCTGCACGCCGACGTCCTCCAGCGGCGGCCGGCCGGCCGGGAAGGCGTCCTCCAGCACCCACTGCGTCCACGGCTCGCAGACCACCGGCCAGGCGTCGTCGACGCCGAAGCGGCGGTGCAGCTCGGCGCGGTCGGCGTCCGTGGTCACCGGGGTGATGCGGTCGACCATGGAGTTCGGGAACGCCACCTCGGCGGCCACCCACTCCCCCAGCCCCGGGTCGCGCAGCGCGGCGAACGCGGCGAAGCTGCGCCGCGCCAGGTCGCCGTTGTGCGGCACGTTGTCGCAGGAGACGACGGCGAACGGCGGCAGCCCCCGCGCGCGGCGCCGCACCAGCGCCTCGGTGACCAGCCCGAACGGCGTCCGCGGGGCACCGGACCGCAGGTCGGCGACCACGCCGGGCGCCGTCGCGTCGAACTCTCCGGTGGACGCCGAGGTGTTGTAGCCGCCCTCGGTGACGGTCAGGGAGACGATCCGCGTGGTCTCCGCGGCCATCCGCTCGACGACGGCCTCCGGGTCGTCGGGTGCGAACAGGTACTCCACGACCGAGCCGACCACGCGGGCGTCGAGGAAGCCGTCGGGGTGCTTGACCACGAGCGTGTACAGGCAGTCCTGGGCGGCCATCACCTCGGCCATCCGGCGGTCCCCGGGCAGGACGCCGACGCCGCAGATGCCCCAGTCCTGGGCCTGCCCGGCCTCCAGCAGCCTGTCCACGTACAGCGCCTGGTGCGAGCGGTGGAACCCGCCCACGCCCAGGTGGACGATGCCCGGCCGCACCGCCGCCCGGTCGTAGCGCGGCGTCCACACCGACGGCCCGAGCGTGCGCAGGACGGAGGCGTTCAGCCGCGACATGCGCGCCCCCTACCCGCCGCGGCGGCCGGTGCACCCGTGCGCGGCTACCCGGCGGCCGGCAGGCGCTCGTGGGTGAGCCGCAGGTCGTCCTCCCACGGGCCGCCGTCGCGCGACATGGTGCCGCGCGCCTCGAGCCGGCTGCCGTCGGCCGCGATCGTGACCACCATGCGCTGGGCGAAGCCGGCCGCGTCCCGGTGCCAGGACACCTCACCCGCGCCGACCTCGACGGTGTAGTGACGGGAGACGTCCCGCTCGTCGAAGTACAGCATCGTGAGGGTGCCGGCGGCGTCGTCGGAGCCGAACACGGCGACACCGCTGGGGATCGGGGGCTCGTCGATCTCCGAGCGCATCACGACGAAGGCGCCGCCCTCGTGCCACGCGAACGACGTGCGCCCGTGGAAGGTCCGTCCCGGCAGCAGCGGGTGCGTGCCGGTGGTCCGCCACTCGCCGACGAGCGGCGCCAGCGGTTCCAGTGCGGGGTTGCGGTGCCGGGCCTCGGGGCCGATCGATGCCGCCATCCCGCGCATGCTGCCACTCGGCGGTCCCCGCCGGGGGCCGCGCGCCGGGCGTCCGGGACGCCGCGCCGATCGGACTTCCCCCGGGGCGGGGCCGGGGCCACCATGGGGCTGCCTCTGCTGCTCGACTCCCGCTGCAGGAGGGTCCTCGTGACAGCTGTCGTCCGTCGCCGGCCCCCGCGCCGCCCCGGCGCCCGCGCAGGCCACGCGTCCGCCCGGTGGACGCCGCCCCCGGCGCCCCGCAGGACCCGTCCCGCCGGCGGGGAGGCACCGCGATGACCTCCCTGGCGCCCCGCCCCATCGTCAGCCGCCCCGGGGCCCAGCCGGCGCCGGCCAAGGGCTCGCGGCTGTCGAACCTGCTGCGGACCACCGACCACAAGACCATCGGCCTGATGTACCTGGTGACGTCGTTCGTCTGGTTCATCGCCGGGGGCCTCATGGCCATGCTGATGCGCGGGGAGCTGGCGCAGCCGGGGCTGCAGTACCTGTCCCCCGAGCAGTACAACCAGCTCTTCACCATGCACGGCACGATCATGTTGCTGCTCTTCGCGACGCCGCTGTTCTTCGCCTTCGGCAACCTGATCATGCCGCTGCAGATCGGCGCACCCGACGTCGCCTTCCCGCGGCTGAACGCCCTCTCCTACTGGCTGTTCCTGTTCGGCGGCCTCATCGCCGCCGGCGGGTTCCTCACCCCGAGCGGCGCGGCCGACTTCGGCTGGTACGCCTACGCGCCGCTGTCGGACGGCGTCAACTCGCCGGGCGTCGGGGCGACGCTGTGGTTCTCCGGCCTGGCGGTCGGCGGGCTGGGCACGATCCTCGGCGCGGTCAACTTCATCGCCACCATCGTCTGCCTGCGCGCGCCGGGCATGACCATGTTCCGGATGCCGATCTTCACCTGGAACTCGCTGGTCACCAGCCTGCTGGTGCTCTTCGCGTTCCCGATCCTCGCCGCGGCGCTGCTGGTGAACCTGGCCGACCGGAACCTGGGGGCGCTGGTCTTCACCCGCGAGAACGGCGGGGCGATGCTGTGGCAGCACCTCTTCTGGTTCTTCGGCCACCCCGAGGTCTACATCATCGCGCTGCCGTTCTTCGGCATCATCACCGAGATCATCCCGGTCTTCAGCCGCAAGCCGCTGTTCGGCTACAAGGGAATGGTCGGCGCGACCCTGCTGATCGCCGTCCTGTCGGTCGCGGTCTGGGCGCACCACATGTACGCCACCGGCGCCGTGCTGCTGCCGTTCTTCGCGTTCCTCACCTACCTCATCGCGGTGCCGACCGGCATCAAGTTCTTCAACTGGATCGGCACCATGTGGCGCGGCCAGCTGACGTTCGAGACACCGATGCTGTGGTCGATGGGCTTCCTGGTCACCTTCCTGCTCGGCGGCCTCACCGGGGTGCTGCTGGCCAGCCCGCCGCTGGACTTCCAGCTCAACGACAGCTACTTCGTCGTCGCGCACTTCCACTACGTGGTGTTCGGCACCGTAGTGTTCGCGGCGAACGCCGGCCTGGCGTTCTGGTTCCCCAAGCTGTGCGGCCGGTTCCTCGACGAGCCGCTGGGCAAGCTGCAGTTCTGGCTGACCTTCGTCGGCTTCCACGGCACGTTCCTGGTGCAGCACTGGCTGGGCGGCGAGGGCATGCCGCGCCGCTACGTGGACTACCAGGCCGACGACGGCTTCACCGCGCTGAACACCGTCTCGACGATCTTCTCGTTCGTGCTCGGCGCGTCGATCATCCCGTTCCTCTACAACGTCATCCGGTCGTGGCGGCACGGGCAGCCCGCGCTGCGCGACGACCCGTGGGGCCACGGCAACTCGCTGGAGTGGGCCACGTCCTCGCCGCCGCCGCGGCACAACTTCCTGGAGATCCCCCGGATCCGCTCCGAGCGGCCGGCGTTCGAGGCGCACTACCCGCACCTGGTCGAGCGGCTGCACCGCGAGGCGCACGTCGGCCAGCGGCACGAGCCCTACGCCGGGGTCTCCGAGATCGGCGGCACCGGAGGGCGCCGCCAGGGCCCCAACGACCCCGACCCCACGTAGGCGGACGTCGCCCGGCCGAGGAGGTCGCCATGCAGTGGGACGAGCGCGATGCCCGGGCCCTCGCCGACCTGGAGCAGGAGCTGATGGAGCCTGCCGTGCGGCGCTTCCGGCGCCGCTGGTGGGCCGGGACCGCCGCCGCCGGCGTGCTCGCGGCCGGGGCCCTGGCCGTGCTGGGGCCCGCCGCGTTCCCGCTGCTGCTCGTCGCCATGCTCACCGGCGGGCTGCTGCTGGTCGCCGGCATCAGCGAGCCGCCCGCCGTTCCCCGCGACGGTGAGCAGGCCGCCCCCGCCGGGCGTGCCACCCCGCCGGCCGCTCCCCGCCGGCGCGCCGCCACCGCGCAGCGCCGGCGGGCCCGGCATCAGCCGCGCGGCTGCAGCACGAAGTCGTAGCGGGCCGACAGCCACGGGACGTCGCTGCGGCCGCCGTCCGGGGTGGCGCCGGGTCCCCGCTCCTCGAAGCGCACCACCAGCTCCTGCTTGGTGCCGAAGACGACGTCGCTGTCGAGGTACGCCGCCCCCTCCTGGAACAGGTGGGTGACCAGCGGCTCGAAGCCCTCGACGTCGAGCAGGAAGTGGACGTGCGCCGGCCGGAAGTGGCTGATGTCGGTGCGCGCGATGAGGTCACCGACCGGACCGTCCATGGGGATCGAGTAGCCGCGCGGGGCGATCGTGCGCACGCAGTAGGCGCCGTCGTCCCGGGTCCGGTAGACGCCGCGCAGCCGCGCCTCGTCGACGTCGTCGTGCTGGGACTCGTACAGGCCCTCCGCGTCGGCCTGCCACACGTCGAGCCGCGCACCCGGCACCGGGGCGCCGGCGGGGTCGCGGACCGTCCCGTGCACGTACAGCGGCACGCCGTCCGCGCCGTCGGCCATGTCCCCGCCGAACCCCAGCTCCGGCGACCCGGCGATGTGGAAGGGGCCGAGCACCGTGGCCGGTGTCGCGGCCGGGTCCAGCCGGTGGTTCATCTGCACGACCAGCATCGACAGCCCGAGGACGTCGGAGGCGAGGATGAACTCCTCCCGCTTGTCGCTGCTGATCTGGCCGGTGCGGGTCAGCCACCGGATCGCGGCCATCCACTCGTCCTCGGTGAGCCGGACCTCGCGGGCGAAGTCGTGCAGGTGGCGCACGAGCGCGGCCATGACCTCCGCGGTGCGCGGGTCGTGCGCGGTCCGCCACCGCTGCACGGCCAGGTCGGTGATGTTGTCCTCGGTGACGAGGTCCACGGCTCCTCCAGCGGGTCGTCGGTGGGCGGGGGTCAGGGCGTGAGCACGAGCCGGCGGGACGCCGTGCCGGCCGCCTGCCGGTCCCAGGCGGCGGCGACGTCGGCCATCGGGAGCTGCTCGGACTCCACGGCCAGCGCGCCGTCGGCCGCGGCCGCGAACACCGCGTCGAGGGCGGCGCGGCGCTCGGCGGGGGTGAGCGTCACGTTCGTGTAGCCCAGCAGCTCCGCGGAGCGGCTGCGCAGCACCGCGGAGGAGAACTCGGCCGTGTCCCCGGACGCGCCGCCGAGGTTCACCAGCCGGCCGCCCGGCGCCAGCACGCGGGCGGCGGCGGTCGCGGCGGTGCCGCACACCGGGTCCACGACGACGTCGGCGCCCTCGCCGCCCAGGGCCTCGGCGAGCGCGGCCGCCAGCGCGGCGGGACCGACGGCGAGGTCCCCGGCGAGCGGGACGACGACGTCGGCCCCGGCGCGCGCGGCCCGCTCCCCCGCCCCGGCCGACCGGCAGACGGCGACGACGCGGGCGGCGCCCAGCAGCCGGGCCGCGCCGACGGCGACCTGGCCCACGGCACCGCCGCCGCCGAGGACGACCACCCGCTCGCCGGCGCGGAACCGGCCGCGGGCGGTGAGCGCCCGCCACGCGGCGACGGCCGACATGCCCAGCGCCGCCGCCTCCACGTCGGCGACGCCCGCCTCGATCGGCACGACCATCGCGTCGGGGACCGCGCACCGCTGGGCGAGGCTGCCGTCGCCGGGGGCCCGCCCGGCGGTGGTCTCGAAGAACACCCGCGTGCCCGCGGCCAGGGTCGCCGACTCCTCGACCACGCCGACGCCCTGCGTGCCGGGCACGTAGGGACAGGCCGGCGTGCCGAAGTACGACGTCCCCGACGCGCACAGCACGTCCAGCGGCACGATCGCCGCCGCCGTCACCGCGACCAGCGTCGTGCCGGGCCCGCGCCGCGGGCCGGGGTGCTCGGCCCAGGCCGGCGTCGTCCCGGGCGCGGTGAGGACGGCGGCGCGCACGGGGTCAGCCCTGTGCCGGCCGGTCGCCGGGCAGCGGCGCGGGCTCGTAGGGGTCGGGGGCGACCGAGCGGTTGTCCAGGTCCACCGACAGGAACACCTCGTTGGCGACCGGGTGGCGCAGCTCCTCGGCGAGCTGGCCGATCAACCCGGCGGTGCGGGCCAGCAGCGCGAAGCCGCGCAGCAGCTCCAGCGGCAGCCCCAGGTCGGCCAGCGCCGCGCCGCAGACGCCGGCCCCGTTCAGCGGCAGGGTGCGCCCGAGCACCTCGGGGTGGACCCGGCCGATCGCGGCGAACAGCGACAGGTGCGGGCCGACCAGCCCCTCCTCCGCGGCGATCGCGAACAGCCGCGGGGTGCGCGGGTCGCCGTCCTTGTGCACGTGGTGGCCCAGCCCGGGCACGAACCGGCGCGCCTCCCGCTGGGCGCGCACGGTCTCGAGCGCGAGGGCGTCCCACCCGGCGTCGTCGGTGGGCAGCTGCGGGGCGGCGGCGAGCACGTCGTGCAGGAAGCGGCCGCAGTCCTCGGTGACGCCGAGGAACCGGGAGCCGCCGCCGAGCAGGCCCGCGGCGATCGCGCCCTGCACCGAGTCCGGCGCGGACAGGTGGGTCAGCCGGGTGACGATGGCGGTCGGGGTGAAGCCGTGGTCGGCCAGCGCGGCCAGCACCGCCTCGAACACGCGCGTCTGGCCGGGCGTGGGCCGGCGCTGGGTGGCCAACCAGAACGCGAGCTCCCCGAACCCGACGGTGCCCATCACGTCGCGGGCGAGGTCGGTGCCCAGCAGCGTGATCGACTCCCGGGTCGAGGCGCCCAGGGCGGTCGGGTAGCGACCCTCGGTCACGGGCCCTCCTCGGGGGTGGCCAGCCAGCGGCGGATCTCGTCGCCGTGCTCGTCGACGCGCGGCGGGGGCAGCCGGTAGCCGGCCGGGGTCTCGGAGAAGCGGATCGGGTGGCGGATCGAGGGCACCGCGGCGTCCCCCTCCCCCACGGTCACCACCGGGTCGAGGCCGACCTCCGCCGCGAAGGCGACGCCCTGGTCGACGGTGTTGATCGGCCCGCAGGGGACGCCCGCGCCGATGATGTCGCGGAACCACTCCAGCTTGGTGCGCGTGCGCAGCCGCTCGACCAGCAGCGGGCGCAGCTCGTGCCGGTGCGCGGTCCGGTCCTCGTTGCGCCGGAAGCGCGGGTCGTCGGCGAGCCCGGGCACGCCCAGCACCTCGCACAGCCTCCGGAACTGGTTGTCGTTGCCCGCGGTGACGATCAGCTCGCCGTCGGAGCACGGCAGCGGCTCGTACGGGAACAGGCTGGGGTGGCTGTTGCCCATCCGGAACGGGACGACGCCGCCGGAGACGTACGCGCTGGTCTGGTTGACCAGCCCCGACATGGCCGAGGCCAGCAGGCTGACCTCGACGTGCTGCCCGCGGCCGGTCTCGTGCCGCGCGTTGAGCGCCGACAGGACGCCGATGGTGGCGTGCAGCCCGGCCATCACGTCGAACACCGCGACCCCGGCGCGGTACGGGTCCCCGCCCGGGTCGCCGGTGAGGCTCATCAGCCCCGAGATCGCCTGCACGATGAGGTCGTAGCCGGGCAGCGACCGCCCGCCGGGCGCGCTGCCGAAGCCGCTGATCGAGGCGTAGACGACGGCCGGGTTGGTCGCGGCGACGCTGTCGTAGTCCAGGCCGAAGCGGGCCAGGCCGCCGGGCTTGAAGTTCTCCACCAGGACGTCGGCGCGGCGGGCGAGCTCGCGGGCGGCGGCGACGTCGTCGGCGTCGGTGAGGTCCAGCGCGACCGAGCGCTTGTTGCGGTTCACGCCCAGGTAGTAGGTGGACACCTCCCCCTCGGGGGTCGGGCGCACCGGCGGGGCCCAGGTGCGGGTGTCGTCCCCCGCGGGCCCCTCGACCTTGACGACCTCGGCGCCCATGTCCGCGAGCAGCATCGTGGCGTACGGGCCGGCCAGGATCCGGGAGAAGTCGGCGACCAGGAGCCCCGACAGCGGGCCCCGTGCACCTCCCGCGGTCTCGTCCGTGGTCATGTGCGCGCGCGTCCCTCCGCCGGTCGTCCACCGCCGGGCGGCCGGTGAGCGGACGCCCGTCCGGCGGAGTCTCGGCGCGTCCCGCCGAGGCTGTCAACCGTGGCCCGGAGCCGCTTGACGGGTGACGCAGGTCACGCCAGGGTGGCGGCCACGTCGCGCCCGTCCGCACAGCGGACCGGCGTCCGGCCCGCCCGCCGAGGAGGAGTCCCCATGAGCGACCCGACCACCGAGGACGGCCGTCCCGTCGTGCTGCGCGGCGGCACCGTGCTGCCGATGGACGACGCCGGCAGCGTGCTGACCGCCACCGACGTGCTGGTCGCCGACGGGCGGATCGCCGCCGTCGGCCCGGCGCTGGAGGTCCCGGCGGGCACCCGCGAGATCGACGCGACCGGCGGCGTGGTGCTGCCCGGGATGATCGACACGCACCGGCACATGTGGCAGACGGCGATGCGCGGCTACGGCGCCGACTGGACCCTCACCCAGTACTTCGTCTGGTACTACCTCGAGCACGGCAAGCGGTTCCGCCCGCAGGACATCGCCGCGGGCAACCGGCTCGCGGCGCTCGAGTCCCTCGACGCCGGGGTGACCACCACCGTCGACTGGTCGCACAACCTGCAGACCGTCGAGCACGCCGAGGCCGCCCTCGACGCGCTGCGGTCGGTCCCCGGCCGGTTCGTGCTCGCCTACGGCAACATCCAGGCCGGCCCCTGGGAGTGGACCGCCGACCCGGGGGTCCGCTCGTTCCTGGAGCGGCTGCGCGACGAGCGCGACGACATGATGGGCGTGCAGATCGCCTTCGACGTCACCGGCGACCCGGCGTTCCCCGAGCAGGCGGCGTTCGAGGTGGCCCGCGACCTCGGGATCCCCGTCACCACCCACGCCGGCGTCTGGGCGGCGACCAACGACACCGGCATCCGGCAGATGTACGACGGCGGCTTCATGACGCCCGAGACCACCTACGTGCACGCGGCCACCCTGACCGCCGACAGCTACCAGCGGATCGCCGGCACCGGCGGCTCGATCTCGGTGGCCACCGAGTCCGAGTGCAGCGCCGGCCAGGGCCACGCCCCCACCGAGCAGGTGCTGCGGTACGGCATCCCGGTCTCGCTGTCGATGGACACCAGCGTCTGGTGGAGCGGCGACATGTTCTCCGCGATGCGCGCGACGCTCAACGTCGACCGGATGAGCGAGCACATGGACGCCCACCTCGAGGGCGAGACGATCACGCACCTGCGGCTGCGCGCCCGCGACGTGGTCGAGTGGTGCACCCGCGGTGGGGCGCACACGATCGGCCGGGACGGCGACCTCGGGCGGATCGAGGTCGGCCGCAGGGGCGACGTCGTCCTGCTGAAGAACGACCGCTCGCCGGTGTCCTTCCCGCTGCTGAACCCCTTCGGACACGTCGCCTTCCAGGCCCAGCGCGCCGACGTGCACACCGTGCTGGTCGACGGGCGCGTGGTGAAGAGCGAGGGCGAGCTGGTCGGCGCCGACCTGGCCGCCGCGCGCCGGGAGATCGAGGACACCATCGACCACCTGCGCGGCGAGATCGGCGAGGAGGCGTGGCAGGCGGGGATGTTCCCGGAGAAGCCCGAGGCCGAGGCGGAGATCCTCGACAACCCGTACCAGTACAGCGACTACCGGGACGAGTCCAAGCGCGCCGGCGGCGAGGACCGCGTCCTCGGGCGGTGAGCGACCGCCGGGGAGGGACGGCGAGGGCGGGCCGCGGCGCCGGCCCGGACTTCGTCGAGGCGCTGGCGCGCGGCCTGGACGTGCTCGCCTGCTTCGGGCCCGCGCCCCGCGCCCTGTCCCTGTCGGAGGTGGCCGCGGCCGCCGGGCTCGCCCGCCCCACCGCGCGGCGGCTGCTGCTCACACTGGTGGAGCTCGGGTACGTGCGGTCGGGTGCCGCCGGCTTCGAGCTGACGCCCCGGGTGCTCGACCTCGGCATGGCCTACGTCGGCTCGCTCGGCCTGTGGGACGTCGCCCGGCCGCACCTGGAGGAGCTGGTCGGCCGGACCGGCGAGTCGTCCTCGATGGCCCAGCTCGACGGCTCCGACATCGTCTACGTCGCCCGCGTGTCGGTGCCGAAGCTGATCGCGCTGCGGGTGGAGATCGGCACCCGCTTCCCTGCGGCGCAGACCTCGCAGGGGAAGGTGCTGCTGGCCGCGCTCGCGCCCGACCGGCTGGACGCCGTCCTCGCCGAGCCGAGCCGCGCGGGTCTACCCGTCCCCGCCGGTCGTACCCGGCAGGAGCTGCGCGAGGAGCTGACCGGGGTGCGGGCCCGGGGCTGGGCGCTGGCCGACGAGGAGCTCGCCCCGGGGGTGCGGTCGGTGGCGGTGCCGGTGCGGGACGGCACCGGCGCGGTGCGGGCGGCGATGAACGTGACCGTGCACGCCGCGGAGACCTCCACGCAGCGGCTGCTCGACGAGCACCTCCCCCGGCTGCTGTGCGCCGCCGGCGAGGTCAGCGCCGACTGGGCCCGCTGGCAGTCCCGGCCGCACGCCGAGCTGCCGCGGGCCGCCGCCGGTCCACCGCGGCCCGCCGCCGGCACCGGGTGAGCGCGGTCAGCGGAGGTCGACGAACCGTTCGACGTCCCGCGGCCGCCCGGCGATCACGATCTCGCACCCGTATCCCAGGACGGTGTCCGTGCCGGCGTGCGTGTGGCTGCTGCCGCCCTCCGGCTTCACCGACACCACCGTGACCCGGTGCTTCGAGCGCAGCCCCGACTCGCCCAGCGGGACGCCCACCAGCTCGCGTGGTGGCGTCGTCTTGGCGAACACCCACTCCGGGTCCAGCTCGACCCAGTCCAGCAGCCGGCCGGAGACCAGGTGTGCGACCCGCTGCCCCATCTCGTACTCGGGGAACACGACGTGGTGGGCGCCGATGCGCTCCAGGATCGCGGCGTGCTGGCGGCTCAGCGCCTTGACCCAGATGTCGGCGACCTGCAGCTCGGACAGCAGCGCCGTGGTCAGGATGCTGGCCTCCAGGTCCGTCCCGATGGCGACGACCGCCCGCCGGAAGTCGGCGACGCCGATCTCGTTGAGCGCGTCGACGTCGGTGGAGTCGGCGACGACCACGTGGCTCAGCTGCCCGGACAGCCGCTGCACGATGTCGGGCCGGTTGTCCACCGCCAGCACCTCCGTGCCGTTGTGGACGAGCTCCAGGGCCAGGGCGGTGCCGAAGCGGCCCAGGCCGATGACGACGACGGGGTCGGCGGGACTAGCCAACGACGGTCCTCTCCTCGGGCAGCCGGTACCGGCGCGCGCTCACCCGCAGGGCGAGCCCCGACGCCAGCGTGAGCGGCCCGATCCGGCCGACGAACATCAACACGACGAGCAGCACCTGCGCCGCCGGCGGGAGGTCCGGCGTGATGCCCGTGGACAGCCCCACGGTGGCGAACGCGGACACCGCCTCGAACAGCAGCCGGTCGAAGGCGACGTCGGCCAGCGCCCGCAGCAGGAAGGTGGAGGCGACCACCAGTCCGATGCCGAGCAGGGCCACCGACAGCGCCTGCCGCTGGGTGGCCACGGGGATGCGGCGGCGACCGACCTCCACGTCCGGGTCGCCGCGCATCTCCGCCCACAGGACGTAGGCCAGGATGCCGAACGTCGTGACCTTGATGCCGCCGGCGGTCCCGGCGCTGCCGCCCCCGATGAACATGAGCACGTCGGTGAGGAACAGCGTCTCCGGTCCCATCGCGCCGATGTCGAGGTTGTTGAACCCGGCGGTGCGTGGCATGACCGCCGCGACGAAGGCCCCGAGCACCGCGGCTCCCGGCCCCAGCGACCCCAGGGTGCGCGGGTTGCGCCCCTCGGCCAGCAGCATGCCCAGGGTGCCCACGACCAGCAGCGCGACGGTGACCAGCACCGTGACCCGGGTGAGCACCGACCAGGTCCGCGGCCGGCGCCACGACCGGGCCAGCTCGAAGACCACCGGGAAGCCCAGCCCGCCCACGATCACGGCGGCGGAGACGGTCAGGCTCACCCACGGGTCGGCGACGTAGCGGACCAGGCTGTCCGCGTTGAGCGAGAAGCCCGCGTTGTTGAACGCCGAGACGGCGGTGAAGACGCCGTCGTAGACGGCCGACCCCACCGAGTGCTCGCCGATGACGACGAACCGCACGGTCAGCACGGCGGCGGCGACCGCCTCGCACGCCAGGCTGAAGGCGAGGACGCGGCGCAGCAGCCGCCGGATGTCGGCCGCCGACAGCGCCTTCGTCTCGGCCTGGGCGACCAGCCGCGCGCGCAGCCCCAGCCGGTCGGACACCAGCAGCGCGAACAGGGTCGCCAGGGTCATGATCCCGAGGCCGCCGGCCTGGACGAGCAGCAGGATGACGACCTGGCCGAAGCCCGACCAGTACGTGCCGGTGTCGACCGTGGCGAGGCCGGTGACGCAGACGGCGGACGTCGCGGTGAACAGGGCGTCCATCACGGAGGCGCGGTCCGGGCCGGCGGTGGCGACCGGCAGCGAGAGCAACCCGGTGCCCACCGCGACCGCGAGGGCGAAGCCGGCGGCGATCGTGCGGGCCGGGTGCCGGGTCACCCGCCGGGCCGCCCCGGTGCGCGGGCCCCGGTCCCGCGCCCGGGGCACGGGTGTCCTGCCAGGAGGCGGTGGAGCGGGCACCGCGTCACCCTGGCACAGGGACCTGGGGGCCCTGCCCGGCGTCCGGCGGCCGTCACCCCAGGGAGGTGACCGCGGCGGCGAGGCGCTCCCGGGCGCCGGCCAGCGAGGGGCCGTACCAGGTGAGGTCGCGGCCGGACACCAGCGCGACCGGCGTCCCGGGCAGCGCCTCCGGCCCGTCGTCGGCGGCGAACCGGTAGGGCTCGTCGGGCAGCAGCACCGCGTCCGCGGCCGCCCGGATCCGCTCCGGGGTGGTGTGCGGGTACCGGTCCTCCCCGGCGCCGAAGGCGTTGACCAGGCCGAGGCGGGCCAGCACGTCCCCGGCGAAGGTGCGCGGGCCGACGACCATCCACGGGTCCCGCCAGATCGGGACGGCGACCCGCCGGCCGGCCCCCGCCGGCGGCGGTGACGACCAGGCGGCCGCGGCCCCGGCCAGCCACCCCGGCTCGGCGACGGCCAGCGCCTCGGCGAACAGCCGGCGCAGCGAGGCCAGCGCCTGGTCCACGGACTCGACGACGGTCACCCAGACCGGGATGCCGGCGGCCCGCAGCCGGTCGACGTCGAGCCGGCGGTTCTCCTCCCGGTTGGCGACGACGAGGTCCGGCGCGAGCGCGGCGACCGCGGCCCGGTCGGGGTTCTTCGTGCCGCGCACCCGCGTGACGTCCAGCCCCGCCGGGTGGGTGCACCAGTCGGTGGCGCCGACGAGCCGGTCGGGCACGGTGACCGCCAGGGCCTCGGTCAGCGACGGCACGAGGCTGACGACCCGGCGCGGGGGTGCGGCCAGCGGCACCGGCGTCCCCAGGTCGTCGACGACGGTCACTCCCCGAAGTCCCCCGCGGTGCGGCGCAGGTCGCGGAGGATGTCGATGAGCTCGCGCATCCGGTCGTTGCTCAGCTCCGGCGCCCGGAACACCTCGTTGATGCGGGCGGTCGCCCGGGCGGCCAGGGCGCGGCCGGCCTCGGTGATCTCGACGAGCACCCCGCGGCCGTCCTCGGGGTGCGGGCGGCGGCGCACCAGCTCGGCGGCCTCCAGGCGGCTGGCGGCGTTGGTGACGCTCGCCGGGTGCACCTGCAGGCGGGCGCCGGCCTTGGCCATCGGCAGCGCGCCGGTGCGGGTGAACGACAGCAGCATGAGCAGCTCGTACCGGGCGAAGGTCAGTTGCAGCGGCCGCAGCACCTCGTCGACCCGGGCCTGCACGATCGCCTGGGCCCGCATGATCGAGGTGACGGCCTCCATGCCGACGGCCGCGTCCGACCAGCCGTGCTCGCGCCAGTGCCGGGTCGCCTCCGCGACGGGGTCGAAGGGCAGGGAGGGCGTGCTCACGGCGGCCATCCTCCCGCAGCCGGCTGGAACTCCTCGGTCCGGCCCGCCACCCGCCCACCGGCCGCCGCCCCCCGACCGGCACCGAGCCCGCCGCGCCGCGCCCCACGCCTCGTGCGGTGTTCCTCGCGCTCCCGCGGTGCTGCAGGACCGCGGGAGGACGAGGAACACCGCAAGAGGCCACCCTCGGACGAGCCCAACGCCCGCCGCGGCGCCTCGCGGGTGTTCCTCGGGCCTCGACGGTCCTGCAGGACTCCCGACGCGCGAGTTCGACCCGCAATGGGTCCCCCGACCGGGCCTGGGCTCGACACCCGCAGGCAGGCGCCGGGGCCGGGGCCGGACCGGGGGGCGGCTACACCGAGCGGCGGTAGCGGCCTCCCACCTCGAAGAAGGCCTCGCTGATCTGGCCGAGGGAGCACGCCCGGACGGCGTCCATCAGCGCGTCGAAGACGTTGCCGCCGGACATGGCCACCTCGCGCAGCCGGGCCAGCGCGGCCGGGGCCTCGTCGGCGTGCCGGGCGTGGAACGCCTCCAGCCGGGCCAGCTGCGACTTCTTCTCGTCCTCGGTGGCGCGCGCCAGCTCCAGCGGGCCCGCCGACTGCTCGTGCCCGGCGGGGTCGAGGAACGTGTTGACGCCGATGATCGGCAGGCTGCCGTCGTGCTTGCGGTGCTCGTAGATCATCGACTCGTCCTGGATCCGGCCGCGCTGGTAGCCGGTCTCCATCGCCCCGAGCACGCCGCCGCGCTCGGCGATCCGGTCGAACTCCTCGAGCACCGCGGCCTCGACCAGGTCGGTGAGCTCCTCGACGATCGCCGAGCCCTGCAGCGGGTTCTCGTTCTGCGCCAGGCCCCACTCGCGGTCGATGATCATCTGGATGGCCAGCGCCCGGCGGACCGAGTGCGCGCTCGGCGTCGTGACCGCCTCGTCGTAGGCGTTGGTGTGCAGGCTGTTGGCGTTGTCGTAGATCGCGCACAGCGCCTGCAGCGTGGTGCGGATGTCGTTGAAGTCCATCTCCTGCGCGTGCAGCGACCGCCCGGACGTCTGCACGTGGTACTTCAGCTGCTGCGCGCGCGGGCCGGCGCCGTACCTCTCCCGCATCGCCACGGCCCAGATCCGCCGGGCGACCCGGCCGATCACCGTGTACTCGGCGTCCATCCCGTTGGAGAAGAAGAAGCTCAGGTTGGGCGCGAAGTCGTCGATCGTCATGCCGCGGGCGAGGTAGGCCTCGACGTAGGTGAAGGCGTTGGCGAGGGTGAAGGCCAGCTGGCTGATGGGGTTCGCCCCGGCCTCGGCGATGTGGTAGCCGGAGATCGACACCGAGTAGAAGTTGCGCACCCGGTGGTCGATGAACCACTGCTGGACGTCGGCCATGCAGCGCAGCGCGAACTCCGTGGAGAAGATGCAGGTGTTCTGGCCCTGGTCCTCCTTGAGGATGTCGGCCTGCACGGTGCCGCGGACGGTCGACAGCACGAACGCCCGGATCTCCTCGGCCTCGGCGGCGTCGGGTCCGCGCCCCTCCTCCGCGCGGAACGCCGCCACGCGCTGGTCGATCGCGGTGTTGAGGAACATCGCGAGGACGGCCGGCGCCGGGCCGTTGATGGTCATCGACACCGAGGTGCTGGGCGCGCACAGGTCGAACCCCGCGTAGAGCTCGCGCATGTCGTCGAGGGTGGCGATCGAGACGCCGGAGGTGCCGACCTTGCCGTAGACGTCGGGCCGCAGCTCGGGGTCGCGGCCGTAGAGGGTCACCGAGTCGAACGCCGTCGACAACCGGGTCGCGGGCTGGCCCTCGCTCAGCAGCCGGAACCGCCGGTTGGTGCGGAACGGGTCGCCCTCACCGGCGAACATCCGCGCCGGCGCCTCGCCCTCGCGCTTGACCGGGAAGACCCCCGCGGTGAACGGGAACGCCCCGGGCAGGTTCTCCCGGCGCAGGAACCGCACGAGCTCCCCGTCGTCGGTGGTGCGCGGGAGCGACACCCGGCGCACCTTGGTGCCCGACAGCGTCTCCCGGGTCAGCGGGACGGTGATGTCGCGGCCGCGGACGGTGTAGGTCAGCTCGTCGCCGGAGTACTGCTCGACCGTCGCCGGCCAGCGCTCCAGCAGGCCGGCGACCTCGGGGTGCAGCTCGGTGGCGTCGGCGGCCGCCCGGGCCGCGGCCGCGGCGTCGCCGTCCAGCACCTCCGCGGCCGTGCTCAGGTGCTGGCGGCGGCGGGCGAGCGCCGCCTGCTCCTCGGTGGTCCGGTGATAGCCGCGCACCGTCTCGGTGATCTCGGCCAGGTACCGCGACCGGGACGGCGGCACGACACCCGACAGCCCGGTGGAGGTGCGCACGTCCACGCGGGGCAGGACGCCGTCGCCGACCGCCAGCCCCCGCTCCCCGAGCAGCCCGAGCAGGTGCTGGTAGAGCGCGGTGACGCCGTCGTCGTTGAAGCGGGCCGCGCTGGTGCCGAACACCGGCATCGACTCCCACGGCTGCCCGAACGCCTCGCGGTTGCGCACCATCTGCCGGGCGACGTCGCGGCGGGCGTCCTCGGCGCCGCGGCGCTCGTACTTGTTCACCGCCACCACGTCGGCGAGGTCGAGCATGTCGATCTTCTCCAGCTGCGAGGCGGCGCCGAACTCCGGCGTCATGACGTACAGCGAGACGTCGCTGAACGGCACGATCGCCGCGTCGCCCTGCCCGATGCCCGGCGTCTCGACCACGACGAGGTCGAACCCGGCCGCCCGCACCGCGGCGAGCACGTCGTCCAGGTGCTCGGGCACCTGCGCGCCGGCGGTGCGGGTGGCCAGCGAGCGGAAGAAGGTGCGGTCGCCCTCGACCGTCTCCTCCAGCGCGTTCATCCGGATGCGGTCGCCGAGCAGTGCGCCCCCGCCGCGGCGGCGCGTCGGGTCGACGGCGAGCACGGCGACCCGCAGCCGGTCGCCCTGGTCCAGGCGCAGCCGGCGCAGCAGCTCGTCGGTGAGGGAGGACTTGCCCGAGCCGCCGGTGCCGGTGATGCCCAGCACCGGCACGGTCCGCGCGGCGGCGGCCTCCCGCAGCGCGGCGGCGAGCTCCGGGGCGCGGCCGGCCTCCAGCACGGTGACCGCGCGGGCCAGCGCGGCCCGGTCGCCGGCCAGCACCGCGGCGGCGTCGGGCGCGGTCGCCGCGAGGTCGACGTCGCACTCGCGGACCAGCTCGTTGATCATCCCGGGCAGGCCGAGCCGGGCGCCGTCCTCCGGGGAGAAGATCCGCACCCCACGCTCGCGCAGCAGCGCGATCTCCTCGGGGACGATCACCCCTCCCCCGCCGCCGAACACCCGCACGTGCCCGGCGCCGGCGGCGGTCAGCCGCTCGTGCAGGTAGGAGAAGTACTCGACGTGCCCGCCCTGGTAGGAGGAGATGGCCACCCCCTGGACGTCCTCCTCCAACGCGGCCCGGACGACGGCGTCGACCCCGCGGTCGTGGCCCAGGTGCACGACCTCGGCGCCCTGGCTCTGCAACAGCCGGCGCATCACGTTGATCGCCGCGTCGTGGCCGTCGAACAGGCTGGCCGCGGTCACGAACCGGACCGGGTGGGTGGGCACGTGCAGGCGCGGCTGGTCGTTCGGCGGTGCGGTCACGGCGCTCTCCCCGGGAAGTGGACGTCCGCCACACCCTACCGCCAGGTAGTTGGACGTCCACGGAAGTCCGGCTCGACCGATCGCGGTGGATCCCGGCATGGTGCCGGGAGCGCAACCGGAGGACGATGGCGGGATGCAGAGCGCGGAGCGCGACTACTCTGGGCGGCAGGCCGCCGAGCGGGCCGCCGAGCGGGCCGCCGAGCGGGCCGCCGAGCGGGCGACGGAGGCCGGCGAGCGCACCCGCGAGCTCGCCGACCGGCTCGAGCAGCTGACCGCCGGGCGGTTGCCGTCCGCCCGCGACGCCGCGGTCGCGCGGGAACGGGCCGAGGCCTCCGCCCAGCGGGCGCGGGAGGCGCACGCGCGGGCGGTGGCCGGTCACCGGCGGGCGGCGCGCAGCCACACCGCGGCCGCGGTCGCGCACGAGGAGGCGGCCGGCCACGGCATGGGCGACGTGGCCGAGCACCTGCGCCGAGCGGCGGCGCACCGGGCCGAGGCGGAGGCCGACGAGGCCCTGGCCGCCGCCGAGGACGAGTCCACCGCGAGCGAGCCGGTCCCGGGCCGCCCCACCACGCCGGCCGCGGAGGCCGACCGGTGAGCGGCCCCCCGGACGAGGACCGCCCCCTGTCCGCGCTGTTCCGCGGCGCGGCCGGCTCGTCGCCGGCGCAGAACGCCCTCGAGGAGCTCGCCGAGCTCAGCGTCGCCCACGAGGAGCTGCGCGTCGCCGAGGCCGAGATGCGCCGGCAGCGCGCGCAGATCGAGGAACTGCTCGGCCGGCACCAGACCGACCGCCGCTGGCGCACGCACCTCGCGGCGCTGGTCCCCGTCGGGCTCTGCACCACCGACGGGACCGGCAAGCTCCTCGACGCCAACCCGGCGCTGGCCTCGCTGCTCGGGGTGGCGCTGGAGCGGCTGCACGGCAAACCGCTCGCGGTCTACCTCGCCCCGGCCGGCGTCCTCGGGTTCCGCGCCGCGCTGCGGGACCTCGGGTCCGGGCGGCTCGGCGAGCACCGCGCGACCGTGGACCTGCGCACGCGCGAGGGTGAGGTCGTGCGCCGCGAGATCCTCGGGTTCGGCGAGACCGCCGCCGCGCGGGCCACGGACGCGCGCGTGCAGTGGCTGGTCCTGCCGGCCGACGGCGCCGCCCGACCGGCGACCGCCGCGACCGGGGACGACGCCCCGGGGGACACGCTGGGTCCGGCCGCCGCCCTCGCGGAGCTGACGGCCCTCGGCGTCGCCGACCACGACCGGCGCAGCATGCTCGCCCGGATGGCCGCGGTGGTCCGCAGCGCGGTCCCGGGCGCGCACTGGACGAGCATCACCATCGGCTCCCCCGCCGAGCCGCAGTGGCTGGGCAGCGACTCCCCCGAGGCCCAGCACCTCGACGGCCTGCAGGTGCGGGCGCAGGAGGGCCCCTGCTGGTCCGCCCACGCCGAGGGGACGACGGTCGTGACCGGCCACCTCGCCACCGATCCCCGCTGGCCGCGGCTGGGTCCCCTGGCCGCCGGGAGCCCCGTGCGCAGCGTCCTCGCGGTGCCGGTCCACGGCGGCGACGGGCAGGCCGGCGTGCTCAACGTCTACGCCCGCTCGGAGGACGCCTTCGGCGGCGACGCGCGGCGGCCCGCCGAGTTGGCGGCCGCGGCGATGACGGCGGTGCTGCAGAGCGTCGCCGAGCGCGAGTCGCTGCGCGCCCTGGCCGCGAACCTGGAGCGGGCGCTCACCTCGCGGGCGGTCATCGACCAGGCCAAGGGGGTCCTCATGGCCCGCCTCGGGGTGTCCGCCGACAACGCCTTCGCCCGCCTGGTGGCGTTGAGCAACCGCCTCAACGTGAAGGTCCGCGACCTGGCCGCCCTGGTGGTCTCCGGGCACGCCGACGAGGTCATCGCCGCGGCCCGGTGAGCCGAGCGACCGCCTCGACGTGCCGGTCCGCGGCACCGGGCCCCGGGCGGCGCGCCGTCAGCCGTCGATGGGGTCCATGAGCACGACGGCGCCGCTGCGCTCGTCGGGCCGCTCGGAGAAGGCGCTGACCGTGACCCGGACGCGCACCGGCCGGCCGCGCCGGTTCACCGCGTCGAGCTCGGCGGTCTCGTGCTCCGGCTCCTGGCCGGCGACCTGGCGGCGCAGCAGCGGGTGCAGCTCGGAGACCGGCAGCCCGATGTCCAGGTTCAGGACGTACTGGCCGACCACCTCGTCCTGCCGCATGCCCCACAGCTCCTCGGCGGCGGCGTTCCACACGAGCACCCGCAGGTCGGCGTCCACCACCACGACCCCGGCCCGGAAGCTGCTCATCACCCCCGACATGAACTGGTTGAGGGTGCCGACCTCCTCGGTGCTGACCCGCAGCTCCTCGTTCGTCGAGTGGAGCTCGTCGTTCATCGACTGGAGCTCCTCGTTCATCGTCTCGAGCTCCTCGTTGGTGGACTGGAGCTCCTCGTTGGTCGTCTCCAGCTCCTCCACCGTCGACTGCAGCTCCTCGTTGGTGGTCTCGAGCTCCTCGTTGGTGGACTGCAGCTCCTCGTACGCCGTCTCCAGCTGCCGGTTGGCGTACTCCAGCTCCGTCTGCAGGCGCCGGTAGCGGGTGACGTCCTCGAAGACCACCGAGCTGCCCAGCAGGACGCCGTCCTCCCCGGACAGGGGCACCACCTGCACGTCGAAGACCTGCGACTCCTGACCGCTGACGTGCCGCTCCACGCCCCGCAGCCACACGTGCCGGCGGGACTCCAGCGCCTCGGCGATCGCGGCGCGCAGCTCCACGGGCCGGTAGGAGACCTCGAGGTCCTGGAACGGGCAGCCGACGTCGCGCTGGTCGAGCCGGAACAGCCGCTCCGCGGCGTGGTTGACCGCGGCCAGCCGGCCGTCGCCGTCGATGGCGAGCTGGGCGGCCGGCGCGGAGAGCATCGCCTCGCGGCGCAGCCGGGACAGGTCGCTCGCCGGACCGTCGAGGGTCTCGCGGACCAGCGCCTGAGCGCCCCGCCGGTCCGCCGCCCGGCCGCCGTCCCGCTTGCGGAAGAACCGCCGCGTGAGGTCGACCGGCACGAACATCTGCGGGTGGGACAGCAGCATCTCGGCCTTGCCCAGGAACAGCAGCCCGTTCGGGTTCAGCGCGAAGTGCAGCCGCCCGAGGATGCGGTTCTGGGTCTCGGCGTTGAAGTACATGAGCGTGTTGCGGCACAGCAACAGGTCGACGTGCGAGATCGGCGCGTCCTGGACCAGGTCGTTGCGCCCGAAGATCACCGACCGGCGCAGGTCCTTGCGGAACGCGAACCGGGAGCCCTCCGGGACGAAGTAGCGCTCGACCTGCTCGGGGGTCAGCCCGGCCATCTCGCGCTCGGTGTAGACGGCCTGCCGCGCCGCGGTCAGCGCGTCCTCGTCCACGTCGGTCGCGTAGATCTTGACCCGCTCCCGGAACTGGTCGGCCCCGAGGATCTCGGTGAGCAGGATCGCCAGGCTGTACGCCTCCTGCCCCGAGGCGCAGCCGGCGCTCCACACCCGGACCGTCTGCCCCGCACCGTCCAGCAGCTCCGGGAGCAGCCGGTCGCGCAGGTGGTCCCAGGAGCCCTGGTCGCGGAAGAAGCCGGTGACGTTGATCAGGATGGTGTTGAACAGCGGCGCGAACTCCTCGGGGTGGACCTCGAGGAAGTCCTCGTACTCGGCGAACGAGCCGATGCCCACCTCGCCCATCCGGCGGCGCACCCGGCGCACGAGGCTGGGCCGCTTGTAGCCGGTGAAGTCGAAGCCGCGGCGCTCGCGGAGGTACACCAGCAGGTCCTCGAAGGCGGGGTCGAGGCCCGCCGCCGCGTCACCCGCACCCGCCTCGGCCGCGTCGTCGTCCACGACCTCCGCGGTCGCGTCCTCCGGCACGTCGACGACCTGCTCGTCGGCCGCCTCGCCGGCCCCGGCGCCGGCCGGGGCCGTCCGCCAGCCGCCGACCGCGTCCTGACCCGCCACCTCGACCCCCTCCCTCTCCCGCACCGGCTCAGTCGCCGACGACCGGGTCCGGCAGCGATTCTCCGCTCAGCTCCCCCTTGTCCAGCATCGACCGCAGCAGCAGCGCCGCCTCCTGCGCCTCGTCGTGCCGGCGGCGGAACGTCGCCGCGCTGTGCCGGTGCCCGCGCTCGGCGGCGCGCTCGCCCATCCGCAGGCTGAGCGCCGCGCGCTCCTCCAGCCCGCGCAGGGCCATCCAGAGCGCGCTCTCGAGGGCCTGGCTCTGCTCCTCGGCGAGCGCCTCCGGTGACCAGGCGTGCCCGACCCGGCAGCGGTAGCGCTCCATGCCGCCCTCGGTGATCGAGAACAGCGCACCGTGGCAGCTCGGGCAGCCGAAGCCCGACGGGGTCCCCGGACGGTCGTCGGCGTTCATCGCGACGGGGTCGAGTGCGGCCATCGCAGTCTCCGTGTCCATGAGCTCGCTGGGCGGGGGCGGGTCGTCGTCGACGTCCTCGGTCAGGAGGTCGCACAGGAGGACGCCGAGCTCGGCCAGCGGGGCGACGTGGTCGGCGCCCCCGATCTCGAGGGCGTGCTGCGGCATGCTGCCGTACATCGCCTCTCCGGGGTCCTGCGCGACGGCGACGCCACCGCGGGAGCGGACGGCGACCACCCCCGCCGTCCCGTCGTCGAGGGCGCCGGAGAGGACGACGGCGACGACCCGCCGCCCGGCGGCCCGGGCCGCGGACCGGAACAGCACGTCCACGGCAGGGCGGTGCCCGTTCTCCCGCGGGCCGCGGGACAGCACGACGTGCCCGTCGGCCACCATCAGGTGCCGGCCGGGCACGGCCACCAGCACCGTCCCGGGCTCGAGCTCCGCGCCGTCGGTCGCCGACCGCACGGGCAGGGACGAGACGCGGCCGAGGATCTCCGGCAGCGCGCTGCGCGCGGTGGTCGGCAGGTGCAGCACCACCAGCACGGCCGCGGGGAGGTCCGGCGGCAGGGCGGCCAGCAGCTGCCGGAGCGCCTCGACCCCACCCGCCGAGGCCCCGACGACGATCAGGTCCCGCCGCGCCACACGTCGCTCCGATCCGCCCCGACGACCCGCGGGGCCCGGGCGCGCAGGCGCGCGGTCGGTCCGTCCCCCATCCTCCTCGCTCGGGGTGCCTAGCACCACGGCGGGGCGGCCGGGAGGAAGACGGAACCCCTGTGCACGCGGTACTGTCGGGCCGGGTCGAAGCCCCGGCTCGCGCACCACCACTCGGACCGTCGCCGGAGCTGCGCTTCCCGGGTGACGGGCCGGACGGGACCGCCGCCATGTCGCTCGCATCGATCCCCCTCCCTCCCCCGCACGTCCCCCCGCCGGGCATGCTGCTGTCGGTGGACGTGCCCACCGGCCGCGTCACGGTCGCCGGGGACCTCGACCACTGCACCGCCCCGCTCCTCGCCGGCGTCGCGGTACCGCTGGCCGCCGGCCCCGCGCGCGTGTGGTCGGTCGACGCCGGCGCGGTCGACTTCTGCGACGGCGGTGGGCTGACCGCGCTCCTCCTGCTCCGGGACGAGGCCTCGCTGAACGGCCGCCGGCTGCAGCTGGTGGCCGCCAGCCGGTGCGTCTACCGGATCATCGACCTCGCCGGCCTGGGCGACCAGCTGCCGCTGGTCCCCGCCGTCCCGCTGCGGGTCGTGTGACCGGGGCGGGACCCGGCGCCGGGGTGCGGCGCCGGGGCCCGCCCCGGGCGGTCACGCGTTGCGGGTGGCGGCGGCGGACTCCAGCCCGAGCTCGCGCACGGAGACCTCGCGCATCTCGACCTTGCGGATCTTGCCGGTGACGGTCATCGGGAAGGCGTCGACGACCTTGACGTAGCGCGGGACCTTGTAGTGGGCGAGCCGGCCCGCGCAGAACTCGCGCAGCGCCTCCGGTGTCAGCGGCCGGGCGCCCTCGCGCAGCCGCACCCAGGCCATCAGCTCCTCGCCGAACCGCTCGTCGGGGACGCCGATCACCTGGGCGTCCACGACGTCGGGATGCGTGTAGAGGAACTCCTCGACCTCCCGCGGGTACACGTTCTCGCCGCCGCGGATGACCATGTCCTTGATCCGGCCGACGATGTTGACGTAGCCCTCGGCGTCCATCACCGCGAGGTCGCCGGTGTGCATCCAGCGGGCGGCGTCGATCACCTCGGCTGTCTTCTCCGACTCCTCCCAGTAACCGAGCATCACCGAGTAGCCGCGGGTGCAGAACTCCCCCGGCGTCCCGCGCGGCACGGTCAGCCCCGTCTCGGGGTCGACGACCTTCACCTCCAGGTGCGGGTGCACCCGGCCCACGGTCGAGGTGCGCCGGTCCAGGTCGTCGTCCGCGCCGGTCTGGGTGGACACCGGCGAGGTCTCGGTCATGCCGTAGCAGATGGTCACCTCGGTCATCCCCATCTCGGCGACCACCCGCTTCATCACCTCGACCGGGCACGGCGAGCCGGCCATGATCCCGGTCCGCAGCGACGACAGGTCGTAGGAGGCGACGTCGGGCAGCGCGAGCTCGGCGATGAACATGGTGGGGACGCCGTACAGCGACGTGCAGCGCTCCTCCTGCACCGCGCGCAGGGTGGCGGCCGGGTCGAAGCCGGGGGCCGGGATCACCATCGTCGCGCCGTGGCTGGTGGCCGCGAGGTTGCCCATCCCCATGCCGAAGCAGTGGTAGTAGGGCACCGGGATGCAGATGCGGTCGGCCTCGGTGTAGCCGCAGCCCTCGCCGACGAAGAAGCCGTTGTTGAGCAGGTTGTGGTGGGTGAGCGTCGCTCCCTTCGGGAACCCCGTCGTCCCCGACGTGTACTGGATGTTGATCGGGTCGTCGGCGGACAGCTCCGCCTCCCGCCGGGCCAGCAGCCCGCGGTCGCCGGCCCGGCCGGCCTCCAGCAGTCGCTCCCACGCCGGGTCGCCGAGGAACACCACCTCGCGCAGCTGCGGGCAGTCCCCGCGGACCTCGCCGACCATCGCCCGGTAGTCGCTGGTCCTGAAGTCCGGCGCACTGACCAGCACCGAGATCCCGGCCTGGCGCAGCACGTAGGCCAGCTCGTGCGTCCGGTAGGCGGGGTTGATGTTGACCAGGATCGCGCCGAGCTTCGCCGTCGCGTACTGCACGAACGCCCACTCCGCGCAGTTGGGCGCCCAGATGCCCACCCGGTCGCCCTTCGTGACACCGAGCGCGTCCAGGCCCAGCGCGACGGCGTCGACCTCCGCGGCGAACTGCGGGTAGCTGAACCGGCGGCCGGTGGCGCACTCGACCAGCGCCTCGTGCTCGCCCACCCGGGCCACCGTGCGGTCCAGGTCCGCCCCGATCGTGTCGCCGAGCAGCGGCACGGTCGACGTCCCACTGGCGTAGGAGGGCACGGGCGGCTGGGCGGTGGTCATGGCGGGCCTCCGGACGACGACGGCAGCGGCGGTGTGCGGGACCACCCTCCCGCTGCCGCCGGCCGGCCACCACCTACCGACGGGGGTGCCGGAGCCGCCCGGCCGGGGACTGCGGGAAGCAGACCGCCCCTCCCCCGGTTGTGCCCTGCAACGACCCGCCCGGGGGACCACCGGGCGGCGACCGCCGAACGAGAGGTACCGCGCCCCGTGCCCAGCCAGCCCCTGCCGCTGTCCGTGCTCGACCTCGCCCCGATCGCCCGCGGGCAGACCGCCGGCGAGAGCATCGCCGCCAGCGTCGCGCTCGCGCAGGCCGCGGAGGAGCACGGCTACCGGCGGGTCTGGTACGCCGAGCACCACAACATGCCGACGATCGCGTCGTCGGCGACCAGCGTCCTGATCAGCCACGTCGGCGCGCACACGCGCACCATCCGGCTCGGGTCCGGCGGCGTGATGCTGCCCAACCACTCGCCGCTGACCATCGCCGAGCAGTTCGGCACGCTGGAGGCGATGTACCCCGGGCGCATCGACCTGGGCCTGGGCCGCGCCCCCGGCAGCGACCAGGCCACGATGCGCGCGCTGCGCCGCGACCACACCTCCGCCGACCGCTTCCCGCAGGACGTGCTGGAGCTGCAGGGCTACCTCGCCGGGCAGACGCGGGTGCCCGGGGTGGACGCCGTCCCCGGCAAGGGCTCGCGCGTGCCGCTGTACGTCCTCGGGTCCTCGATGTTCGGCGCATCGCTGGCCGCGGCCCTGGGCCTGCCCTACGCGTTCGCCTCGCACTTCGCCCCGCAGCTGCTGGAGCAGGCGGTCGACGCCTACCGCCGCGAGTTCCGCCCGTCGGAGCAGCTGGCGGAGCCCCACGTCATCGCCGGGGTCAACGTCGTCGCCGCGGACACCACCGAGGCCGCCCGCGCCGACCTGGAGCGGGTGCGCCGCCGGCTGGCCGTGGGCCTGTTCGGCCGGGGGCGGGACCTGACCGACGACGAGGCGGAGCTCCTGCTGGCCGGCGGGGCCGGGGTGCACGTGGACGGCATGCTCACCCACACCGCCGTCGGGACCGGCGCGGAGGTCCGCGCCCAGCTGGCCGCCTTCGGCGAGCGGGCCGGGGCCGACGAGCTGATGGTCGCCTTCCAGACCCCCTCCCCGCAGCGCCGGCTGCGCGCCGTCGCGCTGACCGCGGCGGCGATGGGCGTGACGGAGGAGGTCGAGGTCGCGGACGCCGGGGAGCCGGTCACCGCGTGACCCGCCGCGCCACCGGGTGCGGGTCCCCGGGTCCCGGCAGGATGACCCGGTGAACGTCGAGACCGTCATGCTGCTCCTGCTCGGCGCCGTCGCCGCGACCGTCGTCGTCCACTGGGTCGCCGAGCGCACCGGCCTGCCGGCCGCGGCGGTGCTGACGCTGCTCGGCATCGTCTACGCCGTCCTGCCCGGGCCGAACGTCGAGATCGACCCGCACCTCGTGCTCAGCCTGGTGCTGCCGCCGCTGCTCTACAGCGCCGCCCTGGACTCCTCGCTGCTGGCGATCCGCAAGAACCTGCGCACGGTCGTCAGCCTCTCGGTGCTGCTGGTGTTCGCCACGGCGATCGTCATCGGGATCGGCTTCAGCCTGTTCGTCGCGGGCGCCACGCTGGCCGCGGGCATCGCGCTGGGCGCCGCGGTCGCCCCGCCGGACCCGGTGGCCGCCCTCGCCGTCGGGCGCCGGGTCGGCCTGCCGCCGCGGCTGGTCACCCTCGTGCAGGGCGAGGGCCTGCTCAACGACGCGACCGCGCTGACCATCCTCACCGTGGCCGTCGCCGCCGCGCAGGGCGACGGGTTCTCCACCCCCTCCGCGCTCGGCCGGTTCGTGGTCGCCGCCGCGGGCGGGGTCGCCGTCGGGCTGGCCGTCGCCTACGGGGTGCGGCCGCTGCGCCGGCTGCGGCGCGACCCGCTGGCCAGCAACGCCGTCTCCCTGGCGACGCCGTTCCTGGCCTACCTGCTGGCCGAGTCGGTGCACGTCTCCGGGGTGCTCGCCGTCGTCGTCGCCGGGCTGGTCATCGGGCACAACGCGCCGTACTGGCAGTCGGGGCAGGCGCGGCTGCAGACCCGGGCGGTGTGGCAGCTGGTCGACTACCTGCTGGAGGGCGTGGTCTTCCTGCTGATCGGCCAGCAGCTGCCGGCCGTGATCCGCGGCCTGGGCGAGTACGAGACCTCGACGGTGGTGACCGCGGCCGCGATCACCGTCGGCACCCTGCTGCTGCTGCGCCCGCTGTGGCTGCTGCTCACCGAGTCGCTGCCCGGCTGGATGCACACCCGCCTCGGCGGCGACGGGGCGGACGACGACGTGGCGGGCGGGGCGCCGGTCACCGGCCGGTCGGCCACCGCCTTCGGCGGCGCGCGGCGGGCCGGGCGGCTGACCGGCCGGGAGATCACGGTGCTCAGCTGGGCGGGCACCCGCGGGGTGATCAGCCTGGCCGCGATCTTCACCCTGCCGCTGACCACCGACTCCGGGGCGCCGTTCCCCGACCGCGACCTGCTGCTGTTCTGCGCCTTCCTCGCCGTGCTGGTGACGCTGGTCGGGCAGGGGCTCACCTTCGGCCCGGTGGTCCGCCGGCTGGGTGTGCGGGCGGACGCCGCCGACGAGGCGCGGCTGCGCAACGAGGCGCGGGTGGCCGCGGTGCGCGCCGGCCTGGCCCGCCTCGACGAGATGGACGCCGAGCAGCACAGTGACCTCGAGGACCGGGCGATCGACGGCCTGCGGGCGGCGCTGCGGTCCCGGCTGGACCGCTACGAGCGGCGGCTGTCGGTGCTGCAGTTCGCCGAGGGCGGGGAGATCCCGGTGTCGCCGGAGTACGAGGCGGCCCTCGGCGTCCGCCGGGCCGTGCTCGAGGCCGAGCGGCAGGAGCTGCTGCGCTGGCGCGACGCCGGGCGGCTGCCCGACGAGGAGCTGCGCACGCTGCAGCGGGAGCTGGACCACCAGGAGAACCTGCTGCCCGCCCGGCCGGGCTGAGCCGGCCGGTCAGCCCTCCCCGGCCGGCACCGCGGGCCGCCAGCCGCGCAGGGAGTTGACCAGCGCCAGGCCCTCGGCCCGGTGCAGGTCGGCCGGCACCAGGACCCGCTCGGCCAGGACGCCGGCGGCGACCAGCCGGGCCCGCTCCACCCCGGGCAGGCAGCCGTCCCCGGCCGGCGGGGTCCACCACCGGCCGTCGAGGCGGACGGCGAGGTTGGCCGTGCACGCCTCGGTCAGCTCGCCGCGCTCATTGACCAGCAGCACCTCGTCCGCGTCCGGGTGCCGGGCCCGCCGCCGCTCGTAGGGCTCGCGGCGGGTGGTCTTGTGGTGCGGCCACCACTCCCGCGAGTCGACCGGCTCGTCGTCGATCACCAGCCGCAGCGGCCGCCGGTCGGGCGCCGGCAGCGGGGCGAGCTCGACGGTCAGCCCGCCGTCGCGGGCGCACAGCAGGCGGACCCGGGCGTCGCCGGCCCCGGCCAGCCGGGCGGCCAGCGCGGCCCGCGCGGCGGCCGCGTCGAAGGGGACGCCCAGGAACTGCGCGGAGGCGGCCATCCGGCCCAGGTGCGCGTCGAGCGAGCGCACGCCGCGCCCGGCCTCGTGCCGCATCGTCTCCAGCAGCGCGGCGTCGTCCGGCCGGGTCGCGAGGACGCGCGCCTTGGCCAGCAGCTCGGCGTACTCGGCGTCGGGGCGCGAGCCCCAGGTGATGCCCCCGCCGGCCCCGTAGGTGGCGGTGCCGGCCTGCCGGTCCACCAGCACGGTGCGGATCGCCACGCCGAACCGGGCGCGGAAGGGCGCGCCGGGTGGGGCGACGACGCCGACCGCGCCGCAGTACACCCCGCGCGGTCCGTCCTCGAGCTCGCGGATCAGCTCCATCGCCCGGATCTTGGGCGCCCCGGTCACCGACCCCGAGGGGAACACGGCGCGGAACAGGTCGGCCAGGCCCGTCCCGGGCAGCAGCCGCGAGCTGACGTCGGAGACGAGCTGGTGCACCGTCTCGAAGCGCTCGGGCCGGCACAGCGCGTCGACCGTGACGCTCCCGGTCACGGCGACGCGGGCCAGGTCGTTGCGTACCAGGTCGACGATCATGACGTTCTCGGCGCGCTCCTTCTCGCTGGTCCCGAGCCGGTGGACGGCGTCGGCGTCCTCCGCGGCGGTCCGCCCGCGCGCGGCGGTGCCCTTCATCGGCTGCATGAGCACCCGGTCCCCGGTCCACTCCAGGAACAGCTCCGGGCTGGCGCCGGCCACGACGAAGCGGCCGAGGTCGAGGAACGCGTTGTGTGCGCCCCGCTGGGCGAGGGCGAGGTCGGCGTAGAGCCGCGCCGGGTCCGCCGGGGCCGGCGCGGTCAGCCGGGTGGTCAGGTTGCACTGGTAGACGTCGCCCGCGGCGATGTGCGCGCGGACGGCCTCCACCGCGCGGCGGTGGTGCCCGGGCCCCCACTGCGGGACCCACGGGCCGGTGGGCGGGCCGGCCTCCCCCGCCGGCGCGACGACGTCGACCGTGGCCGGGCCGGGCGAGATGCCGAACCACGCCAGCGGCAGGCCCTCGACCGGCTCGTGCACCGCCAGCGCCGGGTCCAGCCCGGGAGCGGCCTCGGCGGCGACGAAGCCGAAGGCCCAGCGTCCGGCGCGGGTCAGCCGGTCGACCTCGTCGAGGACGGGCACCACGTCCTCGGGCCGGGTGGCCACGAGCTCCCGCTCGACGGCGTCGAAGGCGAGCGCGGTGCCGGCCCGCAGGTCGTCGAAGCGCGCGGAGGGCATCCGGGGTCCCGGCGGGTCAGCCGGCGCGCTCGGGGCTGCGGGCCTCGCGGACCACCATCTCCTGCGCGCAGGAGGCGAGCGCGGCGCCGGAGCGGTCGAACAGCGTGCTGGTGTACCAGCCGCGGCCGGCGGCCAGGGAGGTCCCGGCGTGGTCCATGAGCACCCAGTCGTCCATCCGCACCGGCCGGTGGAACCACACCGCGTGGTCGAGGCTGGCCATCGAACGCACCCGCGGGCCCATCAGGTGCGCCAGGCCGCTGAACAGGTCCGACACGTAGACCAGCACCGCCGCGGCCTCGACCGGGCTGGCCCCGGCGGTGGCCGGCGCCCGCACCCAGGTGCGCATCGGGTGGCCCGGGTGCGCGCGGGGGTCGGGGTCGCGCACCTCCACCCCGGGCAGGATCTCCGGCAGCGGCTGCGCCTGCTCCGGCGGGCACGTCTCCGGCATCGCCACCGACTGCCGGTCAGGGCCGGTCTCCGGGCGCGCGAAGGACGCCGCCATCCGGAAGACGACCCGCTCCTCCTGGCGGGCGACGACGGTGCGGGCCGAGTAGGCGTGCCCGTCGCGGTCGCGCTCCACGGCGAAGTCCACCGGCAGCCGGGCGTCGCCGCGGCGCAGGAAGTAGCCGTGCAGCGAGTGCGGGAGGCGCTCGCCGGCCACCGTGCGGGCGGCGGCGACGAGCGCCTGCGCGGCGACCCGCCCGCCGTAGAGGCCGCCGTCGGAACCGTCGTGGGAGCTGCCGGAGGAACCGTCGGAACCGCCGGGCACCCGGCCCTCGGCGACGAACCGGTCGGGTCCGGCCTCCTCGACGGCGAGCATGCGGGCGAGGGCGCCGCCGGCGTCCACGGCGGTCACGCGGCGACCACGCCCGCGTCGAGCAGGCGGGTGACCTCGTCGGCCGGCACGCCCCAGGCGGCCAGGGCCGCGCGCGTGTCCTGCCCGGACCGCCGGGGGCCGCTGCGCACCGCCCCCGGGGTGCGGGAGAAGCGCGGCGCGGGGGCGGGCTGGGCGACGCCGCCGACCTCGACGTAGGTGCCGCGCGCGGCCAGGTGCGGGTCGGCCGGCGCCTCGGTGAGGCCGAGCACCGGGGTGACGCATGCGTCGGTGCCGGCGAAGTGCCCGGCCCACTCGTCGCGGGTCCGGGTGGCGAAGACCTCCGCCATCAGGCGCCGGTGTTCCGGCCAGGCCGCGACGTCGTGCTGGGCGCCGAGCCGGCCGGTCAGGCCCAGGCCCTCCAGCAGCCGGGCGTGGAACTGCGGCTCGAGGGCGCCGACGGCCACGTGCCGGCCGTCGGCGCAGGCGTAGGTGGTGTAGAACGGCGCCCCGCCGTCGAGCAGGTTGGCCTCGCGCCGGTCGCTCCACACCCCGGCGGCGAGCATGCCGTGGACCATGGTGACCAGGGAGCTGGCGCCGTCGACCATGGCGGCGTCGACCACCTGGCCGCGGCCGCTGGTGGCGCGCTCCAGCAACGCGGCCAGGACCCCGACGAGCAGGAACAGCGAGCCGCCGCCGAAGTCGGCGCCGATGTTCAGCGGCGGGACCGGCCGGTCGGCCGGGCCGATGGCGTGCAGCGCGCCGGTGAGCCCCAGGTAGTTGATGTCGTGCCCGGCCTCCGCGGCGCGGGGACCGGTCTGCCCCCAGCCGGTCATCCGGGCGTACACCAGCCGCGGGTTGCGGGCCAGCGCCTGCTCCGGTCCCAGGCCCAGCCGCTCGGTGACGCCGGGGCGCAGGCCCTCGACCAGGACGTCGGCGGAGTCGAGGAGCCGCAGGACCAGGTCCCGGCCCTCCGGGCGCTTGAGGTCGACGGCGGCGCAGGGGCGGCTGCGGTGCAGCAGGTCGGCGGCCGGCGGCAGCACGGACGTCCCGCCACCGGGCCGGTCGACGCGCAGCACGTCGGCGCCGAGCTCGGCCAGCAGCATGCCGGCGTACGGGCCGGGGCCCAGGCCGGCGAGCTCGACCACGCGGAGCCCGCGCAGCGGCCCCGACGGGGGGTCCACGGCGGCGGGGCGGTCGGTCGGCGCGGGTTCCACGGCAGAGCACGGTAGCGAGCGGCGCCGCGCGCGCCCGCCCGGCCCTCGGCGCCGTGCCCCACCACCGGGGCCGCGGCGGTCAGTCCGGATCGGCTCCAGGGGTGGCCGCGCGCCGCCCGGTGACGAGCGCCGCGCCGGCCTCGCCGAGGGTCACGGTGGTGAAGCCCAGCCCGGTGAGCAGGTGGTCCAGGGTGCGGTTCATCGTCTCCTGCAGCCAGCGCTCGGTCTCCGGCGGGCGCGGCGCCTCGCGGGTGGTGCGCACGTGCTGGGTCCAGGCCACGACGACGCCGTCGTGCAGCGGGCTCGGGGTCAGGCAGACGCCGCCCCGCGCGCGGGTGGCGGTGCGGCCGCTGCAGTCGTGCAGCGGCAGGCCGATCTCGACCAGGGACGCGCCGAGCTGGCACAGCAGCCCGACCAGCGGCGACGCGTCGTCGACGAGCAGGTCCCACTCCTCGCCCACCCGCTCGAGCTCCCCGGACAGGTCGGCCAGCCACGCCCGGTCCTCCGGGGAGGGACGGCGGGCGATGCGGCCGCTCTCGCGGCGGACGCCGAAGGACGGGCTCCCGCCCGCGCCGCCGTCCGGGCTCAGCGGGCCGGTCGCCCACACCGCCTCGGCCTGGTCGGCGTAGGGCCCGGCGAGCACGCGGTCGGCGTCGTCGACCAGCCACCACGCCGGCCCCGCCGGGACCTCCTGGGTGGTCCCGCAGTCGCGCACCGGCCCCGACCCCTGCACGTGGCACCCCCGTTCGTCGCCGTCGCACCGGCCGTGGTCGATCCCGGCTCGGCCCGACGCTGGGGTATCGGCGCCGGACCCGGCGGTCTCCAGTCCCACTTCTGCCAGCGATCGCGCGGAAGGGGGTCAAGGGTTGCCCGTGTCGGGCGGGGTCCAGCCGGTGCCGCACGACCGGGTTCCCCACCTGCGCGGAGACGTGGCGGGGATCGCAATCCCTACCAATCCGATGGACTTGACAGACAACTGGTGCTGGCGTTGGCTCGACGCCGTGCCCGACGCCCCCGCCCTCCACGGCCGGCCGGCCGTGGACCTGCTGCGGGTCGCGAGCGCCCTCTGTCCGGCCGCCTGACGCCGCCCGACCGATCCCACCTCGCGCGCCCGCCGACCGCGGCGGCGCGCCAGCCGTCAGGACTCCCCCGTGACCCTCAGCACCGCCCTGCCCGCCCCGCCCGCCCCGGCCGCCGCCCTGCTGGCCGGCATCACCGCCCCGCCTCCCGCAGCTCCCCGCCAGAGCCCGACCGACCGGGCCGCGGGCGACCGCCCCGCGACCGACCGGGCCACCGCCCGCCGGACCGGCGCCGCCGCGCTGGCCGCCGCCCTCGCCGCCACCCCGGCCGCCTGGGCGGACCTCGTCGAGTACCGCGCCGACAGCCGCTGGACGCACCTGCTCGACCCGGCCACCGCCGCGGCGGCCCTCGACCCGGACCTGCACGCCGACCTGGCCGACGCGCAGGTCTGGCTGCTGTCCTGGCTGCCCGGCCAGGGGACGCCGCTGCACGACCACGGCGGCTCGGCCGGCGCCTTCGCCGTGGTCCGCGGCGAGCTCACCGAGCTCACCGTGACCGCGGCGCGGGGCGGCGGCGTGCACGACGCCGAGGCCGAGCTCCGCGCCGGGCGGATCCGCCCGTTCGGCCCGCACCACGTGCACCAGGTGACCAACGCCGGGGACCTGCCGGCGGTGAGCGTGCACGTCTACTCGCCGCGGCTGACCGTCATGAACACCTACCGGATCGCCGGCCGCGGCCTGCAGCGCACCGGCACCGAGCGGGCCGGCGTCGACTGGTGACCGACAGGCGGCCGACCGAGCCGGCCTGACCCCGCGAGCCCGCGGCCGGGTGGCGGCGTCCGACGGAGGGACGCCACCACCCGGTCCCGCCCGCACGTCACCGCAGCGGCGCCGGCGGGCCGTCGTCGTCGGTCAGCGGCCGCTGGAACCAGGTCACGTCGTGCCAGCGACCGCGCTTGAAGCCCACCCGCTCGAAGGTGCCGACCGGCGTGAACCCCAGCGCCCGGTGCAACCCCTCGCTGGCCGGGTTCGGCAGCGCGATGCCCGCCAGCGCCGTCCGGTACCCGCGCTCGACCAGCCGGGGGAACAGCCGGCCGTACAGGGCCCGGCCCGCGCCCGTGCGCCGCCGCCCGGGCTCGAGGTACACGCTCACGGCGCAGGTCCACCGGTAGGCCTCGCGGGCCATCCACTCGCCGGCGGCGGCGTACCCGACGACCCGCCCGTCGACCTCGGCGACGAGCCACGCGTGCCGCTCCTGCGCGCGGGCGATCCGGCCCGCCATCTCCGCCGCGGTGGGCGCGACCGCCTCGAAGGAGACGGCGGCGTCGGAGACGTAGGGCGCGTATACCGCGGCGCAGGACGCGGCATCGGAGGGCACGGCGTCGCGGACGAGCACTGTGGCACCGTACGAGGCCATGACCGCCGTCCTGTCGATCCAGTCCCACGTCGCCTACGGCCACGTCGGCAACTCCTCCGCGGTGTTCCCCCTGCAGCGGCTGGGGATCGAGGTGTGGCCGGTGCACACCGTGCAGTTCTCCAACCACACCGGCTACGGCGAGTGGCGCGGGCGGGTCTTCGACGGACAGGCGGTCGACGAGGTGGTCGACGGCATCGCCGACCGCGGTGTGCTCGGCGGCTGCGACGCCGTCCTGTCGGGGTACCTGGGGTCGGCCGACATCGGGCACGCCGTCGTCGGCACGGTGGCGCGGGTGCGGGCGGCGAACCCGTCGGCGGTGTACTGCTGCGACCCGGTCATCGGCGACGTCGGCCGCGGCGTGTTCGTCCGCCCCGGCATCCCCGAGTTCATGCGCGAGGTGGCGGTGCCCGCCGCCGACCTGGTCACGCCCAACCACTACGAGCTCGACCTGCTGTCGGGGACGACGACCCGGTCGCTGGCGTCGGTGACGGACGCCGTCGCCGCGGTGCAGGCGCTCGGGCCTCGGGTCGTGCTGACCACCTCGTTGGTCGCCGAGGACACCCCCGACGACGCCGTCGACCTGCTGGCCTCCGAGGGCGGCCGGCACTGGCGGGTGCGCACCCCGCGGCTGGGGGTCTCGGTCAACGGCGCCGGTGACGCCATCGCCGCCCTCTTCCTGGCCCACTGGCTCGACACCCGCTCCGCGGCGGAGGCGCTCGCCCGTGCGAGCGCGTCCGTGCACGGCCTGCTCGCCGCCACGGAGGCGGCCGGGTCCCGGGAGATCCTGCTGGTGGCCGCCCAGGAGGAGTTCGTGTCCCCGAGCCACTCCTTCGAGGTCACCGAGGTCTGACGCCAGCGCTCGTCACCGCCGGCGTCGGAGCGTGTGCGCCGACGAGGGGTTCCCGGGCCCAGAACCCGGCGTCGGCGCACATCGTCCAGCCGTCGGACGCGGCGGCCCCGGCTCAGACCTCCGCGGCGTGCCGCTCGACCGAGGCGAGCAGGTCGCGCAGGTCGTCGGCGATCCGCGCCAGCCGCCCGGCGGGGAGGTCGGCGAGCATCCGCTGCTGCTGGGCCAGCCCGGTGGTGACGGCCTCGTCGATGAGGGCCCGGCCGCTGTCGGTGAGCCGCACGACCAGGGCCCGCCGGTCGGCGGGGTCGGGCGTGCGCGCGACGTGGCCGGCGCGCTCCAACCGGTCCAGCCGGCTGGTCATCCCCCCGCTGCTCAGCATCATCTCGGCGGTCAGCCGCCCCGGCGAGAGGCCCGCGTCGCCGCCGGCCCGGCGCAGGGTGGCCAGGACGTCGAAGTCGGCGCGGGTGATGCCGTGCCGGGCGTGGAAGCGCTCCTGCGCGTCACCGGCCACCCGGGCGGCCCGGTAGATCCGCCCGAAGACCGCCATCGCCTCCGTCTCCAGGTCCGGCCGCTCCACCGCCCACTGGTCGAGGATCGCGTCGACACCGTCCCGCTCGGTCACCTCCCCATCGTCGCACATCCACACGACTCCGAGATACACGCCCACAAGTATCTTGACATCGAGATACATGGCCGCGAACGATCTGCGGCATGACCGCCACCGCCGCACCGCCCCTGCCGGTGGCCGTCCCGACGGCCTCCCGCCGGCCCGGCCTCCTCACCCTCGCCACCGCGCTGGCCCCCGCCACCTGGGGGACGACGTACGTGGTGACCACCGAGTGGCTGCCGCCGGACCGCCCGCTGCTCGTCGCCACCGCGCGGGCGCTGCCGGCCGGGCTGCTCCTGCTCGCCGCCGGGCGCCGGCTCCCCCGCGGCGCCTGGTGGGGGAAGGCCGCCGTCCTCGGGGTGCTCAACACGGGCGCCTTCTTCGCGCTGCTCTTCGTGGCGGCCTACCGGCTGCCCGGTGGCGTCGCGGCGGTCCTCGGCGCCGCCCAGCCCCTGCTCGTCGCCCTGCTCGCCGTGCCGCTGCTCGGCGAGCGGCTGCGCCGGCGGACGCTGCTGCTGGGCCTGCTCGGGGTCGCCGGCGTCGGGCTCATCGTCGTCACCGGCCCGGTCGCCCTCGACCCGGTCGGCGTCCTCGCCGGGCTGGCCGGGACCGCGTGCATGGGCGCCGGCGTCGTCCTCACCCGGCGCTGGGGCCGCCCGGTGCCGGTGCTGGCCTTCACCGGCTGGCAGCTGACCGCCGGCGGGCTGTTCCTGCTCCCCCTCGCGCTCGCCGTCGAGGGGCTGCCGCCGGCCGTGACCGCCGGTCAGGCAGGCGGGCTGCTCCACCTCGCGACGGTCAACACCGCACTGGCCTACGTGCTGTGGCTGCGCGGCGTGGGCGCCCTGCCCACCGCGCGGGTCACGTTCCTCGGCCTGCTGTCCCCCGTGGTCGCGGCCACCGCGGGCTGGGTGCTGCTCCACCAGGCCCTCAGCCCGCTCCAGCTGGCCGGCATGACGGTGGCGCTGGCCACCGTCGTCCTGGCCCAGCGCTCCCCCACCCCTGCTCGAGAGGACCGCTCCTGATGCACGTGTTCCTGACCGGCGGCACCGGCCTGATCGGCTCCGCCGTCCTCACCGCCCTGCTGGACGACGGCGCGACCGTCTCGGCGCTGGCCCGCAGCGACGCCGCCGCCGCGCGGGTCACCGCGGCCGGCGCCACCGCCGTCCGCGGCGACCTGGCCGACGGCCGCCTGCTGGCCGCGGCGGCCCGCGCCGCCGACGCCGTCGTGCACACCGCCTCCCCGGGCGACGCGACCAGCGCGCCGCTGGACGCGGCCCTGCTCGACGCCGTGCTGCCCGCCCTCGCCGGCAGCGGCAAGCCCTACGTGCACACCAGCGGCGCGTGGGTGCTGGGCGACGGCGAGGTGGACGAGTCCACCGCCGCGGCACCACCGGAGCTCACCGCCTGGCGGGTGCCGTCGGACGCCCGGGTGCGCGCCGCGGCGGCCGACGGGGTCCGCTCGGTGGTGATCGCGCCGGGCATCGTGCACACCGCCGGCGCCGGCATCCCCACCGCCGTCGTGGCCGGGGGCCCGCGCACCGCCGACGGCGCGCTCGTGCTGCCCGGCAGCGGGGAGCAGCACTGGACGACCGTGCACGCCGCCGACCTCGGTCGGCTCTACGCGCAGGCGCTGCGGTCGGCCCCGGCCGGCAGCTGGTACCTCGGCGTCAGCGGGCACAACCCGACCGTCCGGGAGATCGGGCTCGCCGCCGGCGGCGGCGCGGCCGTCGTCGGCAGCACCGACGCCGGGACCGTCGCGCGGCTGGGCCTCTTCGGCGCCGCGCTGCTGCTCGACCAGCGGGCGACCGGCGCGCTCGCGCGGGCCGAGCTGGGCTGGCAGCCGAAGGAGCCGACCCTGCTCGAGGAGCTGGCTCAGGGCAGCCGGTAGACGGCGTCCGGCACGTCGGTGACGAACATGTGGCCCGGTGCGTGGGTGATCGCCAGCGGCGGCCGGGACGCGAGGACGGCGGCCTGCGGCGTCACCCCGCAGGCCCAGAACACCGGCACGTCCCCCGGCTGCGCCTCGACCGGGTCACCGTGGTCGGGGGCGGCCAGGTCGGCGATGCCCAGCGCCGCGGGGTCGCCGACGTGCACCGGCGCCCCGTGCACCTGCGGCATCCGCGCCGTCACCTGCACCGCGGTGGCCACCAGCGCTGCCGGGACCGGCCGCATCGACACCACCAGCGGCCCGGACAGGCGTCCGGCCGGCCGGCAGGCCACCGACGTCCGGTACATCGACACGTTGCGGCCCTGCTCGAGGTTGCGCACCGGGACACCGGCGTCGAGCAGGGCGCGCTCGAAGCTGAAGCTGCAGCCGATCAGGAACGCGACGAGGTCCTCGCGCCACACGTCCCGGACGTCGGTCGGCTCGGCCACCAGCTCGCCGTCGCGCCACACCCGGTAGCGCGGCAGGTCGGTGCGCAGGTCGGCGCCGGGCGCCAGCTCCGACCGCGGCGAGCCCGGGTCGGTCACCTCCAGCACCGGCACCGGCCGGGGGTTGCGCTGGGCGAACAGCAGCATGTCCCAGGCCCAGTCCCGCGGCAGGACGACGAGGTTGGCCTGCGTGAACCCCGGCGCGGCGCCGGAGGTGGGCACGGCGAGGCCGGCGCGGTACCGGGCGCGGTGCTCGGCGGGAGCGGCCATGCCCCTCATGCTGGCCCGGTCCCGACGATCCCGCACACAGCGCAAGAACGGTCGGGCGCGCGGGGCGGCCGGCTCGCCAGACTCTCACCGTGACCGAGACCGGCCAGCCCGCCACCGGGCGCGATCGCCTCCGCGAGCTCATCGACGCCGTCCTGGACGAGGACAACCGCACGCTGCCGGACATGGCCGGCGACGCCTACGCCAGCCCGTGGCACTTCAGCCGCCAGGTGACGCGCGGCGCCGGCGAGCCGCCGGTGGCGCTGCGCCGCCGGGTGCTCCTGGAGCGGGCGGCGTGGCAGCTGCGCGAGGGGTCCAGCGTCACCGACGCGGCCTTCGCCGCCGGGTACGACTCGGTCGAGGGCTTCGCCCGCGCGTTCGCCCGCGCCTACGGGCGGACGCCGGGCAGCCTCGGGGAGGGCGGGGACGGCGGGGCCACCGCCCGGCGCACCCGCGACGAGCACTGGCTGCCGGCACCCAACGGCATCCACTTCCACCCGCCGACCTCGCTGTGGGTCGCCGCCGCGGAGGGGGCGCCGGCGCCCGGCCGCGGCCCGTCCGACGAGGTCGGCGCGCTGATGGTGCACCACGACGTCGAGGACACCCGGGCGCTGCTGGAGACCGCCAAGGGCCTCGACGACGAGGCCTACCGGCGGCCGCGGCTGCCCGGCTGGACGGTGCTGCCCTGGGACGGCGCCGAGGAGTCGCTCGCGGCGCTGCTGGAGATGCTCGTGTGGAGCAAGGAGGTGTGGCTGGCCTCGATCGAGGGCGCCGACCACCCCGCCCGCGGCGCCGACGACCCCGCCGCCCTGCTCGCCCGGCACGACGCGGTCGCCCCGCGCTGGCTCGCCGCCGTCCGCGACATCGCCCGCCGCGGCGCCTGGGGCGACCGGCTCGTCGACGCCCTGTGCGAGCCGCCCGAGACCTTCGTGCTCGGCAGCGTGGTCGCCCACGTCCTCACCTACTCGGCGCACCGGCGGCTGCTGGTGCGCCACCTGCTGCGCGACGCCGGTGTCGCGACCGACACCGGTGACCCGATCGACTGGCTCACGAGGAGAGACCGATGACCCGCACCGTCTACAACACCGCCACGACCCTCGACGGCTTCATCGCCACCGAGGACCACTCGCTGGACTGGCTGCTGTCCCGGCAGATCGACGCCGACGGGCCGATGAGCCACCAGGAGTTCGAGAAGCGGGTCGGCGCGATCGTGATGGGGTCGAGCACCTACCGCTGGGTGCGCGCGCACGAGCCCGACTCGTGGGCGTACGCGATGCCGGCGTGGGTGCTGACCCACCGCAGCGACCTGGTGCCCTACCCCGGCGCGGACATCCGGATCACCGCGGCCGACACCCGCGAAGAACTGAGGGCCCTGCACGCGGAGATGGTCGCCGCCGCCGGGGACCGGGACGTGTGGGTCGTCGGCGGCGGCGACCTGGCCGGCCAGTTCGCCGACGCCGGCCTGCTCGACGAGGTGGTCGTCTCGATCGCGCCGGTCACCCTCGGCGCCGGCGCCCCGCTGCTGCCCCGGCACGTCGAGCTGACCCGCACGGAGTGGGCGGTCAACGGCGAGTTCGTGGTCGTCCGGTACGACGTCGTGAAACCCGCTTGAGCCGCTGCCCGATGCTGGTGGGGTGCGGCTGACCTTCGAGCGGATGCCCGACCGGCGGGCCGTGGAGTCCCTGGTCGAGCGGGACGACGGCGTGGTGTTCGCGATCCGCGGCGCCGGCGGCGGCCCCGACCTGCCGCACGACCTGGTGCACGCGCTGGTCGAGGCCGAGCTCGGGATCCGCGACGGGATCTGGGGCTGCGTGGCCGACGGCGCGGTGTGGACGACGATGCGGCACGTGTCGGGCCGCCGTCCGCCGCACGCCGCCGACCGGTCGGCCCGGCTCAAGCGCGAGCGCGCCGCGGCGATCGGGCGGGCCGAGGCGCTCGCGGACCTGGTGCACCGGCTCGCCGACGGCGCGGAGGTGCTGCCCGGTGAGTCCGGCCGCACCGGCGTCCCGCCCGAGCGGCTGGCCGCGGCCGCCGCGGTCCTGCGGGCCGCGGGGCGGCGGTGGGCGGCGCTGGCGCCGGGCGAGGTGTGGGTGCAGGAGTGGCCGGCCCGCCGCCGCTGACCAAGATGTCCGGTGTGGACGGCGTGGTGGACCTGAACTCCGACCTGGGCGAGGGCTTCGGCCGGTGGGCCCTCGGCGACGACGAGGCGCTGCTGGGCGTGGTGACCAGCGCCAACGTCGCCTGCGGCTTCCACGCCGGCGACCCGGTGATCCTGCGCCGGGTGTGCGAGCGGGCCGCGGCGGCCGGGGTCGCGGTGGGGGCGCAGGTCTCCTACCGCGACCTGGCCGGGTTCGGCCGGCGCTTCGTCGACGTCGACCCGCACGAGCTCACCCAGGACGTGCTGTACCAGGTGGGCGCGCTGGAGGCGTTCGCGCGGGTGGCCGGCACCCGCGTCCGCTACGTCAAGCCGCACGGGGCGCTGTACAACGCGGTCGTCGGGCACGAGGAGCAGGCCGCGGCGCTCGTGCGGGCGGTGGCCGAGTACGACCGGACCCTGCCGGTGCTCGGCCTGCCCGGCTCCGCGTTCCTCCGGCAGGCCGCCGCGGCCGGCCTGACCGTCGTCACCGAGGCCTTCGCCGACCGGGCGTACACGCCCGGGGGCACGCTGGTCCCCCGCCGCGAGCCGGGTGCGGTGCTGCACGACGCGGACGAGATCGCGGCCCGCTGCGTGGCCATGGCCCGCGGCGAGCCGATCGCCGACGTCTCCGGGGGCGCGCTGCTCGTGCGGCCGGGGTCGATCTGCGTGCACGGCGACACCCCGGGCGCGGTGGCGATCGCCCGCCGGGTGCGCGCGGAGCTCACCGCGGCCGGGGTCGCCCTGGCCCCGTTCGCGGGCGCCTGAATGCGGGTCCTGCCCAGCGGGTCGGCCGCGCTGCTGGTGGAGCTCGACTCGCTGGACGAGGTGCTCGGCCTGTACGCCGCGCTGGTGGCCGACCCGCTGCCCGGGGTGGTGGACGTCGTCCCGGCGGCGCGGACGGTCCTGCTCGTCACCGACCCCGCCGTCGCGGCGCTGCCCGAGGTCGAGGCCGCGGTGCGGCGGGTGCGCCCGCGGCCCGGGCGGGTGGGCACCGGGGAGTCCGTGGAGCTGCCGGTGCACTACGACGGCGCCGACCTGGCCGACGTCGCCGCGCTGTGGGGCGTCGCCCCCGACGACGTCGTCGCCCGGCACACCGGCGTCTCCTGGACCGTCGCCTTCTGCGGCTTCGCCCCGGGCTTCGGCTACTGCACGCCGGACGGGGAGCCGTGGGACGTGCCCCGGCGCACCACCCCGCGCACCCGCGTGCCGGCCGGCGCGGTGGGCCTGGCCGGCCCGTTCAGCGGCGTCTACCCGCGGGAGTCCCCGGGCGGCTGGCAGCTGATCGGCCGCACCGACGTCGCCGTGTTCGACCTGGCGCGCGACCCGGCCGCGCTGCTGCGGCCCGGCGTGCGCGTGCGGTTCGTGCCGGCATGACCCGCACGGTCACCGTCCTGGCCACCGGCCCGCTCACGACGGTGCAGGACCTCGGCCGGCCGGGCCGGGGCGCGCTCGGCGTGGGCCGCTCGGGGGCGGCCGACCGGGCCGCCGCGGCGCTGGCGAACCGGCTGCTCGGCAACGACCCGGACGCGGCCCTGCTGGAGGTCACCCTCGGCGGGCTCGTGCTGCGGGCGGACGCCGACCTGCTCGTGGTCACCACCGGCGCCCGCTGCCCCGGGAGCCCGGCGCACAACGCGCCGGCGCTCCTCCCGGCGGGCGCGCGGCTGCGGCTGGGCGCACCCGGGACGGGGCTGCGCACCTGCGTGGGGGTGCGCGGGGGGATCGCCGTCGAGCCGGTGCTGGGGTCGCGCGCCACCGACCTGCTGTCCGGGCTCGGGCCACCGGTCGTGTCGGCCGGCGACGTGCTGGCGGTGGGTCCGCCGTCCGGGCCGCTGCCCGGCGTGGACCTCGCGCCGCTGCCCGACCCGCCCGGCGGCGAGGTCGCCGTGCGGGTGCTGCCCGGCCCGCGCCGGGACTGGTTCGGCGGGGACGCGTGGGCGTCGCTCACCGCGCAGGCCTGGGTGGTCACCGCCGAGAGCAACCGGGTCGGGCTGCGGCTGGACGGCGAGCCGCTGCACCGCGCGCGGGCCGGCGAGCTGCCCAGCGAGGGGATGGTGCGCGGCGCGCTGCAGGTGCCGCCGTCGGGGCTGCCGGTGCTGTTCCTCGCCGACGCGCCGGTCACCGGCGGGTACCCGGTCCTCGCCTACGTCGCCGACGCCGACGTCGACCGGTGCGCGCAGCTGCGGCCGGGACAGGTCCTGCGCCTGCGCGGCTGACCCGGCGGCCGGGCCCCCGGCGGCCGGCTCGGCCACCTGCTCGGGCGACAGCTCGGCCGACTGCTCGGTGAGGAGCTCGGCCCAGGCGTCGAGCACGGTCCCCGCGGCCCCGCTGTCGCACAGCTGGGCCTGCAGCGCCGCGGTGGCCTCCGCGTACCGGGCCCGGAAGCCCTCGTGGACGGTCAGCCGCTCGGCCAGGGCGCTGCCGCCGGTCCGCCGCGCGGTGGCGCGGGAGACGCCGTCGTGGTCCCAGGGCACCAGCTCGAAGCGGCCGGTCTCCTCGTGCCAGCGCAGGTAGGAGTTGTTGCCGCGGGGGCCGAGCGCGGCCTCGCCGGCGAGCAGGTCCTCGAACGCGAGGTAGGTGGCGACGGCCTCGACGTCCAGCTCGCCGAGCTCGGCGGCGAGGGTGTCGTCGTCGGCGCGGCCCAGGTGCGCCAGCAGCTCGGGCAGGTCCCCACCGGCGGCGGACGGCGATCCCGGCGCCACCGGGGCGGGCGCGGGCGGAGCGGGACGGGGCGGCGGCGAGGACCTCATGCCCCCAGGCTCGGCCCGCCGGATGACCTGCGGCTGCCGGTCGGCTGTGGCGGCCCTGTGAGGGACGGTGCGGCCCCGCGCCGTCGCCGTGGCCCCGGGTGCCCTCAGTCCCCGGACGACGGCCGGAGCTCGGCCAGGATCTCCGCCGCGACCCGGAAGGCGTGGTTGGCGGCCGGCACGCCGGCGTAGACGGCGGCGTGCTGCAGCACCTCCGCGATCTCCTCGTCGGACAGGCCGTTGCGCACCGCGGCGCGCACATGGAGGGCGAACTCGTCCCAGTGCCGCAGCGCGATCGTGATCGACAGGGTCGCGATGCTGCGCTCGCGGCGGGACAGCCCGGGCTGCTGCCACACCTCCCCCCAGGCCACGCGGGTGATGAAGTCCTGGAACCCGGCGGTGAACGGCGTGGTGCCGGCGACGGCCCGGTCGACGTGCGCGTCGCCCAGCACCTCGCGCCGGGTGCGCATGCCCGCCTCGCGCCGGGTCTCGTCGGTGGCCGGCCGCTCCTCGCTCACCGGGCCCGCCCCTCGAGGTGGGCGAGCAGCGCGCTCGTGACCTCGAGCGGGCGCTCCAGGTTGGCCAGGTGCGCCGCGGGGCTGACCGAGAGCAGCGCCGCGCCCGCGATCCCGGCGGCGATGGCCTCCTGGTGCGCCGGCGGCAGCGCCGGGTCCTCGGCGCCGGAGACGACGAGCGTCGGCGCGGTGATCCGGGCCAGGTCCGCGCGCAGGTCCAGCCCGGCGACGACCTCGCAGCAGGCGGCGTACCCCTCGTCGTCGGCGCCGGCGACCATCGCCTCCAGCCGGGCGACGAGATCGGGGTGCTCCGCGGCGTACGCCGGGGTGAGCCAGCGGCCGACGACCGCGGGCGCGAACCCGGCGGTGCCCGACGCGCGCGCCGCCGCCGCGCGGTCGAGGAAGCCCGGCGCCTCGGTCCTCGCGGAGCTGCACAGCACGGCCAGCCGGTCCACCCGCGCGGGCTCGCGGGCGGCCAGCCGCAGCGCCGTCATCCCGCCCAGCGACAGCCCGGCCACCGAGGCCCGGCGCGCCCCCAGCCGGTCCAGCAGCGCGACGACGTCGTCGACCAGGTCGTCGAGCGTGTACGGCCCGGGCGGCGCCGCGGACTCCCCGTGGCCGCGGGTGTCGTAGGTGACCACGCGGTACCGCTCGGCGAGCGCCGGCACCTGCGGGTCCCACATGCCGCGGGTGGCGCCCAGCGAGTTCGAGAGGACGACGACCGGCGCGCCGGCCGGCCCGTCCGCGGTGTACGCGACCTCGACGGCGGTCATGCCCGTGTCCCCGTCCCCGTCATGCGTCCCCCTCCGTGAGCCGGCGGTGCTCGGCCAGGGCGGCGTCCACCTGGGCCCCCGCCTCGCCGACGTCCAGTTCGGCGGCCGCCGGGATCGCGCGCGCCGCGGCGGCCACGGTGGCGGCCATCCGCGCGGGGTCCGGGCGCAGGCTCGCCAGGCTCTCGGCCAGCCACGACGCCGCTGACCCCACCGTGACCAGCAGGTCGGTCAGCGTCGGCCACTCGGCGTGCCAGGCCCCGGCGGCCCGCTCGTGCTCCTGCTCCATCGCGGCGAACAGCGTCGCGACGAGCCCGGGGGCGCGGCGGGCGCAGGCCCGGGCCGAGACCGCCGCGACCGGGTTGTGCTTGTGCGGCATCGCCGACGACCCGCCGCGGGTGTCACTGACCTCCGCGGCCTCGCCGACCTCGGTCTGGGCGAGCAGGACCACGTCGACGGCGACCGTCGCCACCGCCCCCGCGGCCGTCCCGAGCGCGCCGGCCAGGTCGGCGACCGGCAGCCGGACGGTGTGCCAGGCGACGGCGGTGGTCCCCAGGCCCAGCTCCGCGGCGAGCGCCTCGCGCACCTGCACCCCGGCGCCCGCGCTGGCGGCCAGCGTGCCGACCGCGCCGCCGTACTGCACCGGGAGCGTCGCGACGACCTCGGCCAGCCGCAGCCGGGCGCCGTCGAGGGCGGCCAGCCAGCCGGCGGCCTTGAGCCCGAACGTCGTCGGCAGGCCCTGCTGCAGCAGCGTGCGGCCCATCAGCACGTCGTCGCGGTGGGTGCGGGCCAGTCCGGACGCGGACTCCGCGGCCGCGGCGAGGTCGGCGTCGAGCGCGCCGATCGCCGCGCGGCTCATCAGCAGCAGCGCGGTGTCGACGACGTCCTGGCTGGTGGCACCGACGTGCACCGCGACCGCGTCGCGCTCCCCCACCGCGTCGGCGAGCGCGCGCACCAGCGGCGGCACCGGGTTGCCGGCGTCGGCGGCGCGGGCCACCACGGTCGCGAGGTCCAGCCGTGCCGGGTCGGCGCAGACCGCGGCCACCGCGTCGGCGGCGGTGGCGGGCACCAGCCCGACGCGGGCGGCGGCGCGGGCCAACGCCGCCTCCACGGCCAGCAGCGCCCGCAGCCACGCGTCGCCGCCGACCGCCGCGGCGACCCCGCCGCGGGCGAACGTGCCGTCGAGGAGGCTCGTCACGCCGCCCTGCCTACCAGCCGCGGCCGCGCCCCGCTCAGACGGCGAAGAACACGGTCTCGGCCTCGCCCTGCAGCCGGACGTCGAAGCGGTAGCCGTCGTCCGCGGGCGTGGCCAGCAGCGTGGCGCGCCGGTCCTCGGGCAGCCCGCGCAGGACGGCGTCGGCGGTGTTGGCCTCGACCTCGTCGGCGAAGTAGACGCGGGTGACCACCCGGTCGAGCAGGCCGCGGGCGAAGACCGAGACGTCCACGTGCGGCGCCTGCAGCCCGCCCTCGCCGTCGGGCACCCGGCCGGGCTTGAGCGTGAAGACGGCGAACTCCCCGGTGACCGTCTGCGCGCGGGCGTACCCGCGGAAGCCGGGGTACGTCGCCGCGCCGCGGGGGTCCTCGGGCGAGGGGAAGCGGCCCTCGGGGTCGGCCTGCCAGGTCTCGACCAGCGCGTCGGGCACCACGTCGCCGGCGCCGTCGAGCACCCGGCCGCGGATCCAGACGCCGCCCGCGCTGCCCTCCGCGGCGGCCCACGGGCCGTCCGGCCAGGTCAGCCCGATCGCCAGGTAGGGGCCGGCGGTGGCGCTGGGTGTCGTGCCCAGCCGCAGGGGTCCGCTGCGGAAGCCGGAGCCGCGCGGCCCGGAGCGGGGCTGGAGGGGGCCCGGCGGGTCGGCGGGCACGTCCAGGGTGTTCACGCGACGTCCCCGTCGTCTGGGCCGTCGGAGTGGGCCTCGAACGGGGTCTGCTCGGCGCCGCGCAGCACGACGTCCCACTCGTAGGCCAGCGCCCAGTCGGGCCGGGTGCGCTCCAGGGAGAACCGGCTGACCGCGCGGTGCCGGGCCGCCGCCGGGATGGCGCAGAAGACCGGGTCCTGCCCGAACAGCGGGTCGTCCGGGAAGTACATCTGCGTGACCAGGCGCTGGACGAAGGCCCGCCCGGAAAGCGAGAAGTGGATGTGCGCCGGCCGCCAGGCGTTGGGGTGGTTGCCCCACGGGTAGGCGCCCGGCCTGACCGTCAGGAACTCGTACCGGCCCAGGGAGTCGGTGACCACCCGCCCGAGGCCGTCGAAGTGCGGGTCCAGCGGCGCCGGCCAGGTGTCGGCGACGTGCCGGTAGCGGCCGGCGGCGTTGGCCTGCCACACCTCGACCAGCGCGCCGGGCACCGGGCGGCCGTCGCTGTCGAGCACCCGGCCGTGCACCAGGACCCGCTGCCCGAGCGCCTCGCCCCCGTTGCGCCAGGTGAGGTCGGCGTCCTCCGGCCGCACGCGGTCCTCGCCGAGGACCGGGCCGGTGACCTCGGTGAGCCGCTGCGGCAGGTCGACCGGCGTCCGCAGCGGGGCCCGCAGGGCGGTGCTCCGGTAGTCCCGGTACGCCAGCGGCACCCGCTGCGCGGGGTCCTGCCGCGGGTAGCGCGGCAGGACCGGCCCGCCGTCGGACGTGCTGGGCGTCATGCGACGACGGTAGGCCGCGGCGCGCCGGCGGGGTCACACTCGGGCACGTGCGCACTCAGGTCGCGATCATCGGGGCGGGCCCGGCCGGGCTGCTGCTGTCGCGGCTGCTGCACCTGCAGGGCGTGGACTCGGTGGTCCTGGAGAACCGGTCGCGCGCGTACGTCGAGGCCCGCATCCGGGCCGGCGTCCTCGAGCAGCACACCGTGGACACGCTGACCGCCGCGGGCGTCGGCGACCGGCTGCACCGCCAGGGGCTGCGGCACTCCGGCATCCACCTGCAGCACCCCGGCACCCGCCACTTCCTCGACTTCCCCGCGCTGTGCGGGCGCTCGGTGTGGGTGTACGGCCAGACCGAGATCACCCGGGACCTCGTCACCGCCCAGCTCGACGGCGGGCCGCCGCTGCTGTTCGAGGTCTCCGCCGTCACGCCCGAGGACGTCGACGGGGACCACCCCCGCGTCCGGTTCACCGCCGCCGACGGCACCCCGCAGGTGCTGGAGTGCGACGCCGTCGCCGGCACCGACGGCGCCCACGGCCCCTCCCGCGCCGTCGTCGCGGCCGGGCCCGGGGGTGCCCGGGTGTGGCAGCGCACGTACCCCCACGCCTGGCTGGGGATCCTGGCCGACGCCGCGCCGACGACCGACGAGCTCGTCTACGCCTGGCACCCCGAGGGCTTCGCGCTGTACTCGATGCGCTCCCCGACGGTCTCCCGGCTGTACCTGCAGGTCGACCCGGGCGAGCGGATCGAGGACTGGTCCGACGACCGGATCTGGGCGGCCCTGGCCACCCGCCTCGCGCTCGACGGCTGGGCGGTCGGCACCGGCCCGGTGACCGAGAAGTCGGTCCTGCCGATGCACTCGTTCGTCTGCGCCCCGATGCGCCGCGGCCGGCTGTTCCTGGCCGGGGACGCCGCGCACATCGTGCCGCCCACCGGCGCCAAGGGGCTCAACCTCGCCGTCGCCGACGTGACACTGCTGGCGACCGCGCTGGTCCGGCTGCTGCGGGAGGGGCGGACCGACCTGGTCGACGCCTACTCCGACACCGCGCTGCGCCGGGTCTGGCGCTGCACCCACTTCTCCTGGTGGATGACCTCGATGCTGCACACCTCCGGCGACGACTTCGACGCCGAGCTGCAGCTGTCCCAGTTGCGCCGGGTCTGCTCCTCGGAGGCCGCCGCCCGCGAGCTGGCCGAGAACTACACCGGCCTGCCGATCGAGGGGTGACCACGCCCGCCCCGCGGGCCGCGAGCCGCGCGCTCGGCCCGGTCCTCGTCTTCTGCGTCGCCGTCGTCGCGGTCATCAGCAGCCTCGGCGCCCCGCTCGTCCCGGCGATCGCCGACGCGTACGGCGTGGCGGTGCACGACGCCCAGTGGTCGCTGACGATCAGCCTGCTCGTCGGCGCCGTCGCCACCCCGGTGCTCGGCCGCCTCGGCGACGGGCGGCACCGGCGGAGGGTGATGCTGGCCAGCCTCGCCGTCGTCCTGGCCGGCAGCCTCCTGGCCGCGCTGCCGCTGGGCCTGGGCTGGTTGCTGGCCGGCCGCGGGCTGCAGGGCCTCGGCCTCGGCCTCGCACCCCTGGCCATGGCCACCGCCCGGGACGCGCTGCCGGGCGCGCGCCGCCGCGCGACCGTGGCGGCGCTGTCGATCACCGTCGTCGCCGGGGTGGGCCTGGGCTACCCCGGCGCCGGGCTGGTCGCCGACCTCGGCGGGGTGCACGCCGCCTTCTGGCTCGGCGCCGTCGTGAGCGGCCTCGCGCTGGCCGCCGGCGCGCTGGTCCTCCCCCCGTCCCCCGACGTGCCCCCGCGCCGGCTCGACGCCGTCGGCGCCCTCCTGCTCGGCGGCGCGCTGGCGGCGGGCCTGCTGGTGCTCAGCGAGGGGGGCACCTGGGGCTGGACGTCACCGGCCCTGCTGGGGCCGGCCGCCGGGAGCCTGCTCGCCGCCGTCGCCTGGGGAGCGTGGTCGTTGCGGGTGCCGGCGCCGCTGGTCGACCTGCGCCTGGCCCGGGGACGGACGGCGGCGACCGCGCACCTGACGTCGCTGCTGGTGGGGCTGGCCAACTACGTGCTGCTCGCCTCGGCCACCGTCCTCGCCCAGACCCCGGCGGCGTCGGGCTACGGGTTCGGGTCCTCGGTGGTCGAGGCCGGCCTGGTGCTGGTGCCCTTCTCGGTGGCCAGCGTCGCGGCGAGCCGCGCGGCCCGGGCGCTCACCGACCGCCGCGGCGCGCACGTCTCGCTGCCGGTGAGCGCGCTGGTGCTCGCGCTGGCCCTCGGTCTGTACGCGCTCGTGCCCGGCGACCTCTGGGCGCTCGGCGGCGTGCTGGCGGTCGCCGGGCTCGGCGTGGGCGGCGTCTTCGCCGTCCTGCCGGCCCTCGTCGTGGGCGCGGTGCCCGCCCGGGAGACCGGCAGCGCGATGAGCCTCAACCAGGTCCTGCGCTACGTCGGCTTCGCCACCGGCAGCGCTCTCGTGGCCGCGGTGCTGGCGGGGGCCACCCCCGCCGGCGACCGCGTCCCCGCCGCCGGGGGCTACACGGTGCTGGCGCTGACCGGCTGCGCGGTCTCCGTGGCGGCCGCGCTGGTCACCTGGCTGCTCGCGCCCCGGCCGGCGGTGAGCAGCGTGCCGAGCACGCCGACCAGCGCGTAGCCGGCGAGGACCAGCAGCGCCTGCCCGGCGCCGGTGCCGTCGAAGTAGACGAGCGCCCGGACGGCGCCGGTGCCGGCGCCCGGGGGCAGCCACGGGCCGATCGCGGCCCAGAACGGCGGCAGCAGCGGGGCGGGGTAGGCGCCGCCCGCGCTGGGGTTGCCCAGGACGACGAAGAGCAGGATCGCTACCCCGACGCCGACCAGCCCGAGCGCGCCCTGCAGCGCCATGGTGACGGCGCCGACGCCGAACACCACGAGCGCGCCCAGGGCGGACAGGGCGAGGAACGACCCGTGCAGGGCGCCGAGCAGCGGGCCGGCCACCAGCGCCCCGCCGACGCCGGAGACGACGGCGTAGCCGGCCAGCAGCCCGAGGCGGCCCAGCCCCACCCGGCGCGTGGCCGCCGGACCGGCGGAGACGCCGATGACCGCGGCGACCAGGTAACCGCCGACGACCCAGCCGACGGCGAGGTAGAACGACGACAGCCCGCGGGCGTCCCCCGCGGCGGCGGGCAGCACGTCCTCGGTGGACACCGCCCGCTGCTGGGCCGCGTCGACCCGCTCGACCACCGTCTGCAGCGCCGTGCTCAGCGCACCGCCCTCGGCGCCGGCTACCAGGAGCCGGTCGTGCCCGTCGGCGCCCAGCAGGAGGACGCCGGCCACCTCGCGGTCGGCCAGCAGCGTGCGGCCGGCGCCCTCGTCGGCCACGGCCCGGGCGTCCAGCGGCGCTCCGGCGAGCCCGTCGAGCCGCTGCACGACCGTGTCGGCGGTCCCGGCCGGGGCGCCGGCGGGGACGACGACGGCCAGGGGGACCTCGCGCGGGGCGGGCGCGTGGAAGGCGCCGACGTAGCTGAGCACGAACCCCAGCTGCAGCAGGAGCGCGCCCACGACGAGGACCGCGGTGCGGGCGGGGCCGCGCGCCGGGGCCGGGGACTGCGGACGGGACATCGCACACCTCGATACCGATCGGTATTGGATACCGTCCAGTATCCTCGTGGTCGTGTCCGAGTCCACCCCCGGCGGCGTGTCCCCGCGCACACCGCGTCCCGCCCGTGCCGACGTGCGCGCCCGCGTCCTCGACGGGGCCCGGCAGGTCTTCGCCGAGCGGGGGTTCGCCGCCGCCAGCCTCGACCACGTCGCCGCCGCCGCCGGCTTCACCAAGGGCGCCGTCTACTCCAACTTCGGCAGCAAGGACGAGCTCTTCCTCGCCCTCATGGAGGCCGAGGCGGCCGCGCGCCTGTCCGCCGTGGAGACGGCGATGGCCGGGGCCGGGGACCTCGCCGGGGCGCTGGCCGCCGTCGCCGCGGAGCTGGCCCGGCTCGACCCGCGCTGGCAGCTGCTGTTCCTGGAGTTCTGGCAGCGGGCGGTGCGCGAGCCGGCCGTGCGGGAGGCGTTCGTCGCCGCGCGCCGGACGCTGCGCGACCGGGTCACCGCCGTCGTCGCCGGCTTCCTGAGCGACCGCGGCGTGAGCGGCTGGGACGCCGAGTCGTTGGGCGTGGTGCTGCTGGCGCTGGTGCACGGCCTCGCCGTCGAGTCCCTGCCCGAGCCCGGCGGGGTGCCCGCCGACCTGCTCCCCCGGGTGCTCACCCGGCTGGCCGCCGACCCCGGGGCCTGACCCGGCGCGGGGCCCGGCGCGGAGACCCGGCGCGGGCCGTCAGCCGCCGGCGGCGAGCAGCGCGAGCACCGCCTCGGCGGTGCCCGGCGCCAGCGACAGGTGCGGCAGGACGGCGGCCACCTCCTCGGGCTCGATCCCCTCGCCCAGCAGCAGCGCGAGCAGGCGGTCGGCGTCGGCGGGCGCGACCGGCTCCGGCGGGTCGCCCCCGGCCAGCGCCGCGCGCGCGAGGAACACCGCCCCCGCGGCGGCGTCCCCGCTCGCCGCGGGCGGTGGCGGCGCGGCCGCCTCGCGGGTCAGCGCCTCGGCCCGCCGGACCAGGGCCAGCGGCAGGCCCTCGGCCTCGACCTGCAGCAGCGGCACGTCCCCCAGGGCGGCCAGCACGAGGTGCTCGGCCTCCGTGCGCAGCGGGACCTCCCACTCCCCCGCCGCGACGACCGCGGGCAGGTCGCCGCCGTCCTCGCCGAGGTCGTCGAGCAGCTCCGCCCACTCGGCCGGCCGGGTGGCGCGCGCCCGCCCGGCCGCCAGCACGCAGGTCTCGCGCACGAACGGGTCGACCACCTCGCGGTCGAACCGGTCGGCGAACACGACACCGTCGGCGTCGACGGCGTTCAGCGCGTCGGCGAAGCTGCCCGGCCGGGCGTCCCCGAGGTCCAGGCGCCCGTCCTCGTCACCGCTGAGCATCTGGCCGGTCGCCGCCCGGTCGCCCATCGTGCCGCCGGTCTCCACCAGCCGCCCGCGCCGGCGCAGGTGGTGCGGGCGGTCGGAGAGCCCGACGGCCCACGCGCAGGCCTCGGCCACCAGGGCCGCCGTCCGCTCCCGCAGCTCCGCCCGGCACAGCAGGTCCATCCAGTCCACGTCGAACACGGGACCAGCCTGCCCCGGCCCCGACCCCGGTGCAGGGCCCGCCGCGGGCGTGCGAGCGGTGGGGGGCGCCGGGGCCCTCCCTCAGCCGAAGAGGTCGCCCAGGAACGACTCCTTGCGCTTCTTGCGGTACGGCTGACCCTGGTGACCGTGGGAGCCACCCGAGTGCGACCGCTTCTGCACCTGACCGAGCACCTCGTCGACCACGGCCCCCAGGCCACCGGACGCCACGGCCGGGCGCTGGCCCCCGCGGTGTCCGCCGTCGTGCCGGTCGTCGTACCGGTCGTCGTACCGGTCGTGGTCGGAGCGGTAGCGCCCCTCCGCGGCCGGGGCGGCCTGCGGCGCGCGGGGCCGGCCGTGCCAGGCGTTCTCGGCGTCGACCAGGCGCTCGAGCTCGCCGCGGTCGAGGAAGATGCCCCGGCAGTCCCCGCACTGGTCGACGTGGACGCCGTTGCGCTCGTAGGTCCGCATGGCCCCGTGGCACTTCGGGCAGGTCAGCTCCATGCCCGGGCGAACGGGCACGGCCGCCCGGGGGTTCCCGCGTGCGCGTCACCCCGGCCCGTGCTACCGGCCGGTAACGATTGTGGGATCGTCGTCGTCACACGCACGAGAGGGCGCCGGCCCCGTCGCCGGCGTCAGGAGAGAGGTCCGATGCGGTTGCAGCTGTCCCCGGAGCTCGAGGCCTTCCGGGCAGAGATGCGCACCTTCTTCACCACGCAGGTGCCCCAGGAGATCCGGGACACCGTCGCGTCCCGCCGGCACATCGGCAAGGAGGAGTACGTCACGACCCAGCGGGTGCTCAACGCCGCGGGCCTGGCCGTGCCGCACTGGCCGGTCGAGTGGGGCGGCCGCGACTGGACGCCGCTGCAGCGCCACATCTGGCGCGAGGAGATGCAGCTGGCCTGCGTCCCCGAGCCGCTGGCGTTCAACACCAGCATGATCGGTCCGGTGCTGGCGCAGTTCGGCAGCCAGGCGCAGAAGGAGCGCTTCCTGCCCGCGACCGCCAACCTCGACATCTGGTGGGCCCAGGGCTTCTCCGAGCCCGACGCCGGGTCCGACCTCGCGTCGCTGCGCACCAGCGCCGTCCGCGACGGCGACGACTGGGTCGTCAACGGCCAGAAGACGTGGACCACGCTCGGCCAGCACGCCGACTGGATGTTCTGCCTGGTCCGCACCGACCCGACCGCCGAGAAGAAGCAGCGCGGCATCTCGATGCTGCTCTTCCCGATGGACACCCCCGGCGTGACGCTGCGGCCCATCGAGCTGCTCGACGGCGGCTTCGAGGTCAACGAGGTGTTCTTCGAGGACGTGCGCGTCCCCGGCGAGAACCTCGTCGGCGAGGTCAACCAGGGCTGGACGATGGCCAAGTTCCTGCTCGGCAACGAGCGGGTCGGCATCGCCCGGGTCGGCTCCACCAAGCACTACCTGACGCTGGCCAAGGAGCTGGCCCGCGAGGTGACCGCCGGCGGCCGCACGCTGCTGGAGGACCCGCGGATGGCCGGGCGCATCGCCGAGGTCGAGAACGAGCTGCTCGCCCTCGAGCTCACCGCCCTGCGCGTCGTCGCCAACTCCGCCGACGGCAAGCCGCACCCGGCGTCGTCGGTGCTCAAGCTCCGCGGCTCGGAGCTGCAGCAGGCGGCGACCGAGCTGCTCGTCGACATCGCCGGCCCGCTCTCGCTGGCCTCGTTCGCCGACGGCGGCTCCGAGGTGCCCGAATGGGCCCGCGTGGCCACGCCGGAGTACCTGAACTACCGCAAGGTCTCCATCTACGGAGGCTCCAACGAGGTGCAGCGCACCATCATCGCCGGCACGATCCTGGGGCTCTGATCATCGTGGACTTCGAGTTCGACAGCGAGCAGAACGACCTGCGCGAGGCCGTCCGCGGCCTGCTGGAGCGCGCCTACGGCGACGCCGAGCAGCGGCGGCAGGTGACCAAGACCGACCCCGGCTTCGACGAGAAGACCTGGGCGCGGCTGGCGGAGATGGGGGTCCTCGGGCTGCCCTTCGCCGAGGAGGACGGCGGCATGGGCGCCGGCCACGTCGAGGTGGCGATCGTCGCCGAGCAGATCGGCCGGGTGCTCGCGCCCGAGCCGTTCGTCGAGGCCGTCGTCCTGGCCGGGGGGCTCGTGGCCGCCGTCGGCACCGCCGAGCAGCGCGCCGCGGTCCTCGGGCCGCTCAGCGAGGGCACGAGCGTCCTGGCGTTCGCCCACGCCGAGCCGGCCACCCGCTGGAGCCCCGCCGCCGCCGGCGTCACCGCCACCCGCGACGGCGACTCCTGGACGCTGACCGGCGTCAAGGAGCCGGTGCTCAACGGGGCCCGCGCCGACGTCCTCGTGGTCAGCGCCGTCACCGACGGCGGCACCGCGCTGTTCGTCGTCGACGGGGACGCCGAGGGGCTCAGCCGCACCGGCTACCGCACCCACGACGGCGGCCGCGCGGCCAACGTGACGTTCGCGTCCACGCCCGCGCGCCTGCTCGGCGAGGGCACCGCCGACCGCTCCGCGGACGTCGAGAAGGCCTTCGCCCTGGCCCGGATCGCGTACGCCCACGAGTCCGTCGGCGCGATGGACACGGCGCTGCGGACCACGGCGGAGTACCTGACGCAGCGCAAGCAGTTCGGGGTGACCCTGAACAAGTTCCAGGCGCTCACCTTCCGCGCCGCGGACATGTACGTCTCCCTGGAGCTGGCCCGCAGCACCGCGCTGTGGGCGAGCATGGTCGCCGACGCCGGCGGGGACGTCGTCCTCGCCGGGGACCGCGCCCGGCTGCAGACCAGCCGCGCCGGCCGCCACGTCGGCAAGGAGGCCATCCAGCTGCACGGCGGCATCGGTGTCACCGCCGAGTACAAGGTCGGCCACTACACCAGCCGGCTGACCGCGATCGACCACGTGCTCGGCGACGGCGACTTCGCCCTCGACCGGCTCGTGACGACCGTCGGCGACCACGCCACGATCGACCCGATGGGCGCGCCCTACTCGGGCTGACCCACCAGCGGTCCCCCCACGGAGAGCGTCCTCCCCCGCCGCCCGCGCGGCCGGGGAGGGCGCTCTCCGTGCGCGTGGGGGTGCCGCGGCAGGGCGGCGTCAGTCGCCGAGCATCGCCCGGCGCAGCTCCTCGGCGTCCTGGCGCACCTGCTCCAGCACCGGGCCGACGGCGTCCTCGCGCAGCGCGCCGTCGGTGAGCCCCGCGACGTCCTGCGGCTCGTACCCGGGCTGGGTGAGCCGCGCGGCCACCTCGAACGCCGCCCGCAGCAGGGCGCCGTCGGTGCCGTCGCGGTCGTCGACCGCGGTCAGCGGCGCGACCATGCTGTGCGGGAACCCCCACTGCTGCAGCGCGACCGCGGTCAGCCGCAGCCCCGAGATGCCGTAGCGGCGGACCTCCGCCGCGCGGCGGCCGGCCGGCGTCGCCTCCGCCGCCAGCAGCTCGCGGTGCCCCTCGGGGTCCTCGTGGTGCAGCAGGGCCACCCCGAGCTGGGCCAGCAGGCCCAGGCACAGCGCGTCCTGCGGGCGCTCACCGAAGCGCGGCGCCAGCAGCGAGGCCGCGAGCGCCACGCTGGTGGTGCCGATCCAGAAGCCCTCGGGCAGCCGCGACTCGTCGTCGAGGTCGGTGAGCGCGACGGTCGCCATGGTCCGCACCGTGGTGAAACCGACGACGGTGACGGCGAACTGCAGCGTGGTGACCCGCCCGCGCATGCCGAAGTAGGCGCTGTTGGACAGCTTCATCACGCGACCGGCCAGGGCCACGTCGGCGGCCAGGATGTCGGCCAGCACGCGCGCGCTGCTGTCGTCGGAGTTGGCCACCGAGACGATCTGCGCCGCCACCGGCCGCTGCGAGGCCATCGTGTCGATGCTGGCCAGGACCCGGTCCAGGTCGAAGGACGGGGCCGGCGCCAGCGTGGGGACGGCGGCGAGCTGCGGGGGTGTCACGTCGGCTCCGGGAGAGGCGGGGGTGGGGCGGTCGGGGGTCACGGCCGCGGCTCGCGGGGAGCGGGGACGGCGGGCGGCGCCTGGGCCGGCCGGCCGTGCATCGCGTACCAGGCCGCCGCGCGGGCGCCGCTCATCGGCGTCGCCAGGCCGAAGCCCTGCAGGTAGGTCGCGCCCAGGGCGGCCAGCTGCCCGGCCAGCTCCGTCGTCTCCACGCCCTCGGCGACCGTGCTCAGCCCGAGGCTGCCGGCCAGCGCGATGACCGCGGTGGTGATCTCGGTGTGCCCCTCGGCGAGCTCGGCGACGAACGACCGGTCCACCTTCAGGCAGTCCACCGGCAGGTGCCGCAGGTAGGCCAGCGACGAGTAGCCGGTGCCGAAGTCGTCGATCGCCAGCTGGACGCCGAGGTCGCGCAGCTGCTGGAGCACCACCCGGGCGGCGGCCGGGTCCGTCATCAGCGCCGACTCGGTGATCTCGATCGACAGCCGCGCCGGCGCCAGCCGGTGCCGGCGCAGCGCCTCGACGACGAGCCCGTGCAGGTTGTCGTCCAGCTGCAGGGCCGACACGTTGACGTTGGCCCGGGCCGGGGCCTCCCCGCCGAGCAGGCGGTCCCACTCGGCCAGCTGGCGGCAGGTCTCGTCCAGCACCAGCGAGCCCAGCGGGCCGATGAGGCCGCTCTCCTCGGCCAGCGGCACGAAGGTCGCCGGGCTGATCGGCCCGCGCTCGGCGTGCTCCCAGCGGGCGAGGCTCTCCACGGCCGTCGAGACGCCGTCGGCCGCGGCGAAGATCGGCTGGTAGAGCAGGGTCACCTCGCGCCGCTCGATGGCGTCGCGCAGGTCGGCGACCAGCCGCAGCTTGTCGCGGGCCTCGACCCGGGCCCGGTCGTCCAGCACCGTGATCCGGCCCTTGCCGCCGTTCTTGGCCTGGTACATGGCGATGTCGCAGTCGCGGATGAGGTCCTCGGCGCTGCCGTGCTCCCCGGTCTGCACGGCCACCCCGACGCTGGCGCGCGGGCGGACGTCGACGCCGCCGAGCCGGACGGGCGCGGCCAGGGCGGTGCCGATCCGCTCGGCCAGGGCGAGCGCGTCGCCGGTGCCGACGTCCTCGCAGACCACCACGAACTCGTCCCCGCCGAAGCGGGCGACCAGGTCCCCGGGCCGCACCACCGACCGCAGCCGGCCGGCGACCACCACCAGCAGCTCGTCCCCGGCCGCGTGGCCCAGGGAGTCGTTGACGACCTTGAAGTTGTCCAGGTCGAGGAACAGGCAGGCCAGCCCCTCCCGGCCGCGCACGAAGCGCTCGGCGACGTGCTCGGCCAGCAGCGTGCGGTTGGGCAGGCCGGTGAGCGGGTCGTGGGTGGCCTGGTGGGCCAGCCGCGCCTCGAACGCCAGGCGCTCGGTGATGTCCTCGACGGTGGCGACGAACCCGGCGCCGACGCCCGGGGTGAAGACGTGCGCGAAGCGCAGGACGGTCCGCCGCTCGCTCCCGTCGTCCACCAGCAGCCGGGCCTGCACCTCGCCGTCCGCGCCGCCCAGGACGGCCGCGACCCGCTCGATGACCGCGTCGAGGTCGTGCGGGTGGACCGCGGCCATCCAGCCGGTCCCGAGCAGCTCCTCGGCCTGCCGGCCGACCAGGCTGCAGAAGGCGTCGTTGACGTGCGCCAGCCGCATGCCCTGCTCGGACAGCAGCGTCGGCACCGGGGACCGCTCGGCCAGGGTGGCGAACCGCCGCTCGTGGGCGTCGGCGGTCGCCCGCAGCACGCGCTCCTGCGCGGTGTCGGTGGCGACCAGCCGCAGGTTCCAGGTCCGGCCGGTGGGGGTCGGGGTGCAGACGACGGCGCACTCGGTGGACGCGCCGCTGGCGGTGCGCACGGGGAGGTTCATCCGCGCCGTCCGCTCGCGGCGCAGCAGCAGCCTGAGCTCCGCGCCGCGCAGCGACGGCAGCAGGGAGGCGACCGGCAGGCCGCGGAGGTCCTCCGCGGCGTAGCCCAGCAGGTGGACGGCGCCCTCGTTGCCCCACGCCAGGCGGGGCTGCCCGCCGGAGGTCTCGGCGACGAGCAGCGCCAGCCCGTCGCTGACGGTGGCGCCGTGGAAGACCGCGGAGACGATCTCCGGCGCCACGCGTGGGCCGGCGTCCGCGGACGAGGTGGCTGTCACGGTCCTCGCTCCCGTTCGGTGCTGGTGGTACGCGGCCGGCGGTTCTCCGGCCCTGCGGTGTCTACGGCGCCGCGCGGCCCGCCCTGCAGCCCGGCCGGGCGGCGACCACCCCATCGGGTAGCGCGCCCCCGCTCCGACGTGCTCCTCCTCACAGACCGCGGCCCCGTGTGGGGATCGCGGGGCTGGTAGGAACGTCCGAATGGTCCGGCGCGCCCCGCGCGCCCGCCTCGCCCCCCTCAGGCCCCTCCCCGGCAACGACGCCGGACCGACCTGCACTGGAGTGCTCGTGCTCATCGGAGTACCCCGCGAGACGTCCCCGGGTGAGACCCGCGTGGCCGCGACCCCGGCCACCGTCCGCCGGCTGCTGGACCTGGGCCACACGGTCCTGGTCGAGTCCGGCGCGGGCGCCGCGGCGTCGTTCCCGGACGAGGAGTACGCCGAGGCGGGCGCGAGCGTCGGCACCGCCGCGCAGGCGTGGGGCGCGGACCTGGTGCTGCACGTGGCCAAGCCGTCGGCGGCGGAGATCGGCGCGCTGCGCGACGGCGCGGTGTTCGTCAGCCTGCTCGCGCCGGCGTTCGACCCGGACCTGGTGGCCGCCCTCGCCGAGCGGCCGGTCACGGCGCTGGCGATGGACGCCGTCCCCCGCATCTCGCGCGCCCAGTCGCTGGACGTGCTGTCGTCGATGGCCAACATCGCCGGCTACCGGGCGGTCATCGAGGCCGCGCACGCGTTCGGCCGGTTCTTCACCGGCCAGGTGACCGCCGCGGGCAAGGTGCCGCCGGCGAAGGTGCTCGTCGCCGGCGCCGGCGTGGCCGGGCTCGCCGCGATCGGCGCCGCGTCCAGCCTGGGCGCGATCGTGCGCGCGACCGACGTCCGCCCCGAGGTGGCCGACCAGATCGCCTCCCTGGGCGGGGAGTACGTCGGCGTCCCCGCCGACGAGGCCCAGCCCGGTGGCGGCACCGGCTACGCGTCGGTGACCAGCGACGACTACAACGCCCGGGCCGCGGTCATGTACGCCGAGCAGGCCCGCGACGTGGACATCGTCATCACCACCGCGCTCATCCCCGGCCGGGCCGCGCCGCGGTTGATCACCGCCGAGATGGTCGCCTCGATGAAGCCCGGCAGCGTCGTGGTGGACATGGCCGCGGCGCAGGGCGGCAACGTCGAGGGCTCGGTCGCCGACCAGGTCGTGACCACCGCCAACGGCGTCACGATCATCGGCTACACCGACCTGCCGGGGCGGCTGCCGGCCCAGGCCTCGCAGCTGTACGGCACGAACCTGGTGAACCTGGTCGCGCTGCTCACCCCGGCCAAGGACGGCGTCCTGGCGCTCGACCTGGACGACGTCGTGCAGCGCGCGATGACCGTCGTCCGCGACGGCGAGGTGCTGTGGCCGCCACCGCCGGTGCAGGTGTCGGCCGCCCCGTCGGCGCCGGCACCGCCTCCGCCCGCCCCGCTGGTCAAGCCGGAGCGGGCCCCGATGACCACCGGTCGCCGCAACGCGCTGGTCGGCCTCGCCGCGGCCCTGCTGTTCCTCGCGACCGCGTTCGCGCCCAACCAGCTGGTCGGCAACCTGACCGTGTTCGCCCTCGCCGTCGTCGTCGGCTTCTACGTGATCGGGCACGTGCACCACGCCCTGCACACCCCGCTGATGAGCGTCACCAACGCGATCTCCGGGATCATCGTGGTCGGCGCGCTGCTGCAGCTGGGCCACGTCTCGGGCGTGGTCACCGTCCTGGCGTTCATCGCCGTGCTGCTGGCCTCGATCAACGTCTTCGGCGGCTTCGCCGTCACCCGCCGGATGCTCGGCATGTTCACCCGCGGCCCCGCCCGCACGACCGCGGGGAGCGCCCGATGAGCCTCGAGTCCGCCGCGGCGGCCGCCTACCTGGTCGCCGCCCTCCTCTTCGTGCTGTCCCTGGCCGGCCTCTCGAAGCACGAGACGGCCAAGTCGGGGAACCTCTACGGCATCGCCGGCATGGCGCTGGCGCTGGTCGCGACCGTCGCCCTGGCCGCCGACGACCTGGAGGCCGCCGCCGTCGTCGCGATCGTCGTGGCCATGGCCATCGGCGCCGGGATCGGCCTGTGGCGCGCCCGCCGGGTCGAGATGACCGGCATGCCCGAGCTCATCGCCCTGCTGCACAGCTTCGTCGGCCTCGCCGCCGTGCTGGTCGGCTGGAACGGCTACCTGTCGGTCGAGGGCGCCCCGGAGGGCGAGGCCGAGCACCTCGGCCTGGCCGTGGAGATCCACTCCGCCGAGGTCGCCATCGGCGTCTTCATCGGTGCGGTGACCTTCACCGGGTCGATCGTCGCCTTCCTCAAGCTGTCGGCGCGGATCAAGAGCAACCCGCTGGTGCTGCCGGGCAAGAACTGGCTCAACCTCGGCGCGCTGGCGCTGTTCGCGGTGCTGACCGTCGTCTTCGTCGTCTCGCCGAACCTGCCCGTGCTCGCGGTGCTCACCGTGCTGGCGCTGGCGCTGGGCTGGCACCTGGTCGCCTCGATCGGCGGCGGCGACATGCCGGTCGTCGTCTCGATGCTCAACAGCTACTCGGGCTGGGCGGCCGCGGCGTCGGGCTTCCTGCTGGACAACGACCTGCTCATCGTCACCGGCGCCCTGGTCGGCTCCTCCGGTGCCTACCTGAGCTACCTCATGTGCCAGGCGATGAACCGCTCGTTCCTGTCGGTGATCGCCGGCGGCTTCGGCAACGAGGGCGCCGCCGCCTCCGGGGCCGGCGGCGAGGACGGCGAGCACACCGAGATCACCGCCGGCGAGGTCGCCGAGCTGCTCAAGGACGCCGAGACGGTCGTCATCACCCCCGGCTACGGCATGGCCGTCGCCCACGCGCAGGGCCCGGTCGCCGACCTCACCCGCCGGCTCACCGACGCCGGGGTCGACGTCCGCTTCGGCATCCACCCGGTCGCCGGCCGGCTGCCGGGGCACATGAACGTGCTGCTGGCCGAGGCGAAGGTGCCCTACGACGTCGTCCTGGAGATGGACGAGATCAACGACGACCTGGCGCGCACCTCCGTCGTCCTGGTCATCGGCGCCAACGACACCGTCAACCCGGCCGCCGCCGAGGACCCCGCCAGCCCGATCGCGGGCATGCCCGTGCTGCGGGTGTGGGAGGCCGAGCGGGTCGTGGTGTTCAAGCGGTCGATGAACACCGGGTACGCCGGGGTGCAGAACCCGCTCTTCTTCCGGGAGAACACACGGATGCTCTTCGGCGACGCCCGCGAGCGCGTCGAGGACATCCTGAAGGCGCTCTGATGACCGGCCCCGGCGGCCTGCTGGTCAGCCCGGCCTGGCTGATCGGGGGGCTGCGGAACGTGCCCGGCTACCTGGCCACCGACCGCCGCGGCCTGACGTTCGTCTCCGACGAGCCGGTCTTCGACGTCCCGCTGCGGCAGGTCACCGACGTGTCCTGGCCGTGGTGGTGGTTCGGCGGCGGGGTCAGACTGACCGCGGCCGGGCAGCCGTGGAAGATCACCTTCGTGCGGCCGAACGGCATGCCCGCGCCGCACCCGGGGATGCTCGCCACCGGCGTGGGGGTGTTCGCCCTGCTCGGCGGGGCCGCCGGCACCGTGCACGACGTCCAGGCGCTGCGCGGGCTCGCCGACGTCGGCACCGGCCGGGCCGCCGGCCGGCTGTGGCGCGAGGTGCTGCCGGGCTGACGGCGGGCCGGCTTGCGCCGGCCCGCCGCGCCGTCGACCGTGGCGGCGTGGACCCCTTCCGCCTGCCGCGCCTGCCCGGGCTGTCCGACCTCGTCTCGCTCCTGCAGACGCAGACCGAGGCGCTGGCCTCGCTCCCCCGCACGCTGACCGATCTCAACGGCGCCGTCCGGGAGCTCATCGCCGCCACGCGGACGGCGACGGCGGCCATCTCCTCCGCGCAGCGCACCGCCGAGCGGCTCGAGGCGCTCGTCGAGGAGCTCGAGGAGCCGGTCCGCGCGCTGCGGCCGGGGCTGATCCGCGTGGGGCGGGTCCTCGACGACCCGGTGGTGGAGACGCTGCCGGACACCCTGGCCCGGCTGTCGGACGACCTGCTCCCCATCGTGTCGGGGCTGCGTCAGGCCCAGTCGCGGGTGGAGTCGGTCACCGGCCTGCTGCGGCCCCGCCGGAACCGGGACAGCGGGTGAGGACGAACGCGAACGGCTCGGCCAGCCCGCGCATGTCCATCAGCCCGAGCAGCGTGCGCCCGTCGACCCGGCGGAACGCGTCGACCACCGGCAGCGCGTCGTAGACGATCGCCGCGGTCACCACGCCGCGGCAGGCCACCGCGCGGACCCGGGCGCCGGGCCGGCGGGCGCGCAGCAGCGGCCGGACGGCGGCGAACCCGGCCCGCGCCGCCGGGCTGCGGACCAGCCCCGGCGCCCGGCGCAGGAGGGCCAGCGGCACCGGCCACGGCGGCACCGGCCGGGGCACGCCGCTCCGGCCGGCGAACAGCAGCGGGTGCACGGTCTCGGTGTCGACGACGTCCTTGCCCCACCAGCCGTGCGCGGTGAGCAGGCCGTCGAGCCGGTTGCCGGTGGGCAGCTCGGCGCCCCGCCAGCGACCGACGAGCTCCCCCGGCGCCACCGGCTCGAGGGTGTCGAACAGCCCGAGGACCCCGGCCGCGGAGCTCACGGCAGGACCGCGGCCGGCACGCGGGTGGCGCCGTCGGTGCGGGCGGCGGCCACCTGCGGCCGGGTCAGGAACAGCGCGTCGCGCAGGTCGGCGCCGCGCAGGTCGGTGGCCCGCAGGTCCGCGCCGAGCAGGTCGGCTCCCCGCAGGTCCGCGCCGCGCAGGTCCGCGCCGATGAGCAGCGCGCCGCGCAGGCAGCCGGCCCGCAGGTCGGCCCCGCGCAGGTCGGCCCCCACGAGGTCACGTCCCGAGCGGTCCCGGCGCGGGCCGGGCAACGCGGCCCGGACCAGCGTGCTGGCCTCGCGCAGCAGCGGTCCCGCCTCGCGGCGGAGCGCGTCGGTGTCCAGCGCGGCCAGCTCCGCCGCCCCGGCGTCGCGCAGCGCGCGGGTGCGGTCGCGGGCCTCGACGAGGCGGTCGCGCAGCGGCGCGGCGGCGGGCCGCGCCAGCGCCTCGGCGAGGTACCAGAGCAGCTCCGACAGCTGCCGCATCGCGTCCAGGACGGCGAGCGCCTCGGGCCGGCCGCGCGGGTCCCGCCCGGCGTAGGTCACCTGCACGACCTGCTGGCCGGCGCCGAAGCAGTCGAAGGTGACGCAGCCGGGGAAGCCGCGGGCGGGCAGCTGCGCGTGGATGGTGCAGCGGTCGTCGGCGGCGAGGTTCGGGCAGGGCCGGCCGGCGGGCTTGTCGATCGCGAAGTCCGCCGACGCGGCGAACGGCGGCAGCACGCAGCACAGCGCGGCGCAGCGCGCGCAGTCGGCGTGCAGGAGCGCCCGGTCGTCGCGGTCGGTCACGTGCCCTCCCCCGACGACCTCGTCACCCCGCGAGGCGCTCCAGCGTGACCAGGACGCCGTCCACACCGCCCGGGCCGATCCGGCCCTTCACCTCGACCGAGGTGATCGCCTTGAGCTGCCAGCCCTCGCGGGCGTGCTCGTTGAGCACCTTCTCCAGCTTGTCACCCGACATCTTGCCGCCGAGCAGCCCCTCGCGGAGCTCGACCACCTTGTACTCGTACCGACCGGCCACGGAGGGCTCCTCGCTGTCGCGCCGGGCGCGGGGCACGCCCGGGAGGAGCAGTCTGGCGCCCGTGCGGGGGTCAGCGCGAGGGCGGCGCCGGCTCGTCGGGCGCGGCGGCGGACGGGCCGCGGACGAGCTCGGCCACCGACTCCTCCAGCCGCGCCCAGGTGCCGCTCCACTCGACCAGCGGCTCGAGCAGCCGCTCGAAGACGGCCAGCTGCTCGTCGAAGGCCTGCAGCTGGGCGACCATGCCGGTGATCAGCTGCCGCTGCCCGCGGACCGCCTGGTCGATGGCACGCAGCTGCGCCGCCGACATCGCGCCCGGCGGCGACGGCAACCGGGGCAGCGAGAACCCACCGGGGACGGCGCCGGCGGCCAGGCCGCGGGCCCGGTCGGTGAAGCCCTTGAGCTGGGCCACGAACTCCTCGATCGACCGCGGGACGCGCCCGCCGGCCGGTTCCTGCTCGGTCACCGTGCCCCCTCCGCACCCGTCCGCCGCGGGTCCCGGGCCCAGTCTGCCCCGGCCGCCCGCCGGGCGAGGGGTCAGCGGCGGCGCCCGGCCAGCCCGGCGACGGCAACCAGCAGCCGGCCGTAGCCGCCGGGGGCCAGCCGGACCAGCACGTCGGGGACCTTCGCGCTGAGGCCGATGAGCAGCCGCGGGCGGCGCCGCTCGACCGCGTCGACGATCAGCGCGGCCGCCCTCTCGGCGGGGAAGGTCAGCAGCTTGGCGAAGTCGGCCTTGCCCTGCGCGGCCTCCGCCGGGTCGACGCCGCCGGCCACCCGCGCGGTCTCGGCGATCCGGGTGCGGATGCCCCCGGGGTGCACGCTGGTGACGCCGACCCCGTCCTCGGCCAGCTCGTGCCGCAGCGCCTCGGTGAAGCCGCGGACGGCGAACTTGCTGGACGAGTACGCCGCCTGCCCGGCGGGTGCCATCAGGCCGAACAGGCTGCTGAGGTTGACCACGTGCGACCCGGGGTGCGCCTTCAGCGTCGGCAGGAACGCCTTGGTCAGCCGGACGACGGCGCGGAAGTTGATCTCCATGACCCAGTCGAACTCGTCGAGGGTCATCTGGTCGAAGCGCCCGGCCAGGGCCACGCCGGCGTTGTTGACCAGCAGCGTGACCCCGGGGTGGGCCGCGACCAGGTCGTCGGCGACGCGCTGGGTGGCGACCGGGTCGGCCAGGTCGACGACGGCGGTGGTCACCGAGACGCCCGGGGAGGCGGCGCGCACGCCCGCGGCGACCTCGGCCAGCCGCTCGGCGTCGCGGTCGACGAGCACCAGGTCGCTGCCGCGCGCGGCCAGCAGGGGCGCGAGGGCGGCGCCGATGCCGCTGGCCGCCCCGGTGACGACCGCCGTCCCCCCGGCGAAGCGGTAGGCGTCCATCAGGCGGCCGCCCGCTCGCGCGCCGGCTGCCGGCCGGTGAAGCGGATGCCCTCGTCCTCGACCGGGCCGCGGCGCAGCAGGAGCAGGTCGCGGACGTAGTTCTGGTGCAGCTTCCACGGTGCCCGGCCGCCCTGCTTGGGCAGCAGGTCGAGGCTGCGCTGCACGTAGCCCGACGTGAGGCCGAGGAACGGCGCGCGCTCGGGATCGGCCGGCGCGAGCGGGGTGGCGATGGCGGTGCCGGTGCGCTCCAGATGCGCGAGCAACCGGGTCACGTAGCGGGCGACGAGGTCGGCCTTCAGCGTCCAGGAGGCGTTGGTGTAGCCGATGGTCATCGTGAAGTTGGGGACCCCGGAGACCATCATCCCCTTGTAGGAGACGGTCTCCGACAGCTCGACCGGGGCACCGTCCACGGTGAGCGTCATGCCGCCGATCGGCAGCAGGTTCAGACCGGTCGCGGTGACGATGACGTCGGCGTCCAGGTGCTGCCCGGACGCCAGCACGATGCCCGTCTCGTCGAAGCGGACGACCCGGTCGGTGACGATCGACGCCTGCTCCCGGCGGATGGCGCGGAACAGGTCGCCGTCGGGGACGACGCACAGCCGCTGGTCCCACGGGTCGTACGGCGGCGTGAGGTGGGTGTCGAGGTCGAAGCCGGCCGGCAGCTGCCGCTCCTGGGCAGCGCGCAGCACCTTCCTCATCAGGGCCGGGCGGCGGCGGGACAGCTGGAAGGAGGCCATCGACGCGAGCAGGCTCTTCCAGCGGACCACCGGGTAGACGACGCGCTCGGGCAGGACGCGGCGCAGCGACTCGGCCAGCTTGTCCCGGCCCGGCAGGGAGATCACGTAGGTCGGGGTGCGCTGGAGCATCGTGACGTGCGCGGCCTGCCCGGCGAGGCTCGGCACGAGGGTGACGGCGGTGGCCCCGCTGCCGATGACGACGACCCGCTTGCCGGTCACGTCGAGGTCCTCGGGCCAGTGCTGGGGGTGCACGACCTGCCCGCGGAAGGTCTCGGCGCCAGCGAACCGGGGGCTGAAGCCCTCGTCGTAGCGGTAGTAGCCGGAGCACACCGACAGCCACGAGCAGGTGAGGGTGACGGTCTCGCCGGTGTCGGTGCGCTCGGCGGTGACGGTCCACCGCGCGTCCGCCGACGACCACTGCGCCGACAGCACCCGGTGGCGGTAGCGGATCCGCTGGTCGACGCCGTACTCGCGGGCGGTCTCCTCGACGTAGCGGCGGATCGAGGGGCCGTCGGCGATGGCCTGCGGGTCGGTCCACGGCCGGAACGAGTAGCCCAGGGTGAACATGTCCGAGTCCGAGCGGATCCCCGGGTAGCGGAACAGGTCCCAGGTGCCGCCGATGGCGGCCCGGGCCTCGAGGATCGCGTAGCCGGTGCCCGGCCGCTCCCGCTCGAGGTGGCAGGCGGCGCCGACGCCGGACAGCCCGGCTCCGACGATGAGGACGTCGACGTGCTCTGCGGTCTCGGCAGTCATGGGGCTCCCGCTCTCCGTGGTCCTCCGGGCATCGTGCCCCCCGCCGGAACGCTTGTCGACACGGTGTCGAGTCGATCAACGGCCTGTCGGGGGCGCCGGGGGTCAGCCCGGCCGCTCGTCCGAGCCGTAGATCGTCCGCAGCCACACGGTCAGCAGCACGTCCACGGCGGCGTCGTCCGCCAGCCCGGGCCCGTGCCCGCCGACGGACACCTGGAGCACGCGCTCGTTCATCCAGTTGAGGGCGACCGCCAGGTCGCGCGCCGGCGGCCCCGGCGGGGCCGCACCCCGGGCCCGCTCGGCCTCGATCGCCGCCGCCGTCTCCGCGACGAAGCCCTCCATCACCGCCGACCACAGCTCCCGCACCTCGGGGCTGGCCGCGAGCAGCTCGGTGGCGGCGGCGGTCAGCGCCCGGTGGTCGCGGAAGGTGTCGCGGACGGTGACCAGGGCCGCCCGCCAGGCCGCGCGGGCGCCGGTCGCGCCGGCCAGCGCGGCGGTGCGGGCCGCCCGGGCCTCGGCGACCACGCGGTCCAGCAGCGCGAGGACGACCGCCTCCTTGGAGGCGAAGTAGAAGTAGAAGGTCGACCGCGAGATGCCCGCGCCGCGGGCCAGGTCGTCGACCGAGATGTCGGCCAGGGGCCGCTGCTCGAGCAGCGCCTCGGCGGTGGCCAGCAGGGCCCGCTCCCGGTCGTCCCCGGTGGGTCGGCGGACCCGCCGGCCGCGCGCGGTGCCCGGCTCGGCGCGGTGGGGCTCGGCGAGGTGGGGCTCGGCCATGGACGCGACGCTAGCGGGTGTCGACGCGCTCGACACGGCGTCGAGAGGCGACCTCCACGATCAGGGCAGGCGCCACACCGTGGTCCGGCGCAGGCCGGGGCCCTCGGTCTCGGGGATCTCGTACACCGCCGCCTCGACCAGCCGCTCGTGCGGGAGGTAGGGCCGGCCGGGGTCGCCGACGTACACCGCGCAGCCGGCGGCCCGGGCCCGGTCGAGGAAGGGCACCACCCGCTCGGTCATCTCCCGGTCGTAGCAGACGTCCCCGGCCAGGACGACGTCCACCGGGGGCGCCGGCTGCCCGAGCACGTCGCCCAGGGCGGTGATCCCCCGGACGCCGTTGAGGCCGGCGTTGACCTCGATCGCCGTGCGGCTGAACGGGTCGACATCGCTGGCGAGCACGGTGGTGGCGCCGGCCAGCGCGGCCGCGACCGCGACCAGGCCGCTGCCGGCGCCCAGGTCGAGCACCCGGCGGCCCGCCACGAGCCCGGGGGTGTCGAGGACGAACCGGGCGAGGGCCTGGCCGCCCGGCCACGCGGCCGCCCAGAACGGCGGGGCGTCGCCCGCCCCGCCCGCCGAGACCTCCATCGCCTCCCAGAGGGCGACGACGTCGTCGGCCACGTGCAGCCGCACCTCGGGGACCGAGGACGGCGACCGGACCGCCGTGTGGGCGCGGATGAAACCGGCGGGGACGACGTCGGGCGGCACGGCCCTCACCTCACCACGCCCGGCGCGACCCCTCGCAGGGGCCCGCGCCGCGCGCCGTGACGTGCTGGAACGGCCCCGCCGCAGGGGCCCGCCGCGAGCGTCGTGACGTGCTGGAACGGCCCCCTCGCAGGGGCCCGCGCCGCGCGCCGTGACGTGCTGGAACGGCCCCGCCGCAGGGGCCCGCCGCGAGCGTCGTGACGTGCTGGAACGGCCCCCTCGCAGGGGCCCGCGCCGCGCGGAGCGGGGCGTGGGGGGCGAGGGGGTCCTCCTTCTAGTACCAGCCGGTGGACTGGGAGTGGGCCCAGGCGCCGCAGGGGCTGCCGTAGCGGCTGTCGATGTAGATCAGGCCGGCGTCGATCTGGCGGTAGCCGTCGCTGGTCTTGGCGATGCCGGTCCCGGCCCAGGTGGAGTCGAGGAACTGCGGGATGCCGTAGGCGGTGCTCGTCGGGTTCTGCGCGGTGGGGTTCCAGCCGCTCTCGCGGCCCCACAGGTTCTCCAGGCAGGTGAACTCCGACCCGCTGCCGACCCGCGACATCGCGTAGTCCTTGAAGGAGCCCTGACCACCGGAGGACGACGCGGCGGGGGCGGCCGCCTGCCGCTGCTGCTGCTGGGCGGCCTGCGCGTCCGCGGCGGCCTGCGCCTCCGCGGCGGCCTGGGCCTCGGCGGCGGCGCGCGCGGCGGCCTCGGCGGCGGCGGCCTCGGCGGCGCGGCGGTCGAGCTCGGCCTGGTCGGTGGCCTGCTGCGTGAGGGCGGCGGCGACCGCCTGCTCGTCCCGCTCGGACCGGGAGGAGGCGAGGTCGCCGAGCGAGGAGAGGTCGGGCGAGGCGGCCGCGGCGGGGGCCACGCCGTCGATCCCCAGCGCCTGGGCGACGCTCACCGACTCGGGCGCGGCGGCGTCGGCGGAGGCGGGCGTCTCGCCGGTGGCGACGACGCTGACGAGGACGCCGCCGGCGGCGGCCGCGGCGAGCAGCAGGCCGGGGCGGCGCGGGCCCAGCGGCGAGCCGCTGCGGGCGGCCCGGGGGGCGCGGCTGGACGTGCGGAAGAGCGAGCGGGGCGACATGCGGGAGGTACTCCGTGGGAGAGCGCGCACGCGTCGGCCACCCCCTCCTGGAGGGGGCGCACGGACGGTGCTGGTGTCTTCGGGGTGGTCCGGGGGCGCGACGGGGCGGCGCCGGCCCGGGGCGGTGCAGGCGGCGGTCGGCGGCGCTAGACGGGCAGCGCGCGCGGACGGCGGCACCTGCGGGCCGCGTGAGCCCGGAGGCGAGGCATGCGGAGACTCTCCGTTTCTTCCGTGGCCGCCTACCGAGTTAGCTGACGGGTTCGGGAGGGAAGGCGCCCTACCCGCGCGCCGAGCGGACTCGGCGGGCGGGATTCACCCCAGTACTGCGGTGGGTCCCCGGCTCGCTCCCGCACCAGGCGGTCGCGACTCGGCGGCGTCCGGCCGAACTCCCCGGATGGGGACGAGACGACCGGCCGGACGCAGCCACGTTAGGTGCCGTTACCGCGCCGTGACAATCCCTGCCCCCGGATCCGGTGCGTGACGGATCTCGCCCCAGTGGTCCCACACACCCCGGGATGCGACCGGACGCGGACGCTGCGTGAGCTCTCGGTCGCGCTGCGGCAACCGGCGGGCGACCCCGTCAGCTCGCGCGGGCCGGCCGTGGCAGGTCGGGCACGCCCGCGGTGACCACCTGCAGCGCATCCTCGATCCGCTCCCCGAGCAGGGCCGACGCCGCGTGCGCGGCGTCGCGCTCGCGGCGCAGCCGCTCGACCTCGGCCTCCAGCGCGGCGATGCGCCCGGCGGACTCCCGCTCGGCCGCGGCCCGGTCCCGCCGCTCGGCGGCGAGTGTGGCGAGTGTCTCGTCCCGGACGGCGGCCACCGCCTGCCGGAGGACGGCGACGTTCGCAAGCCGGGCGCGGGCCTCGGCGCGGGCGGCCCCGCGGATCCGGTCGGCCTCGGCCTCGGCGGCGGCGGTCAGGGCGGCCGCGTGCTCGGCGGCGCGCACGAGCAGCTCCTGCACCGGGTCGGCGTCCCCCCGGTCCACCCCGGCGAGCCGGCGGCGGGCGTCGGCGAGCTCCGCCGAGCAGGCGGAGAAGCGGGTGAGCAGGTGGTCGTTCTCGCGGCGGGCCACCGCGATCTCCGTCTCGGCCCAGGCGACGTAGTTGTCGACCTCCATGCGGTCGTAGCCGCGCAGCGCCCCCCGGAAGGTCGGCTCGGTGCCCAGCAGGGCGTCGAGGGCGCCCGGACCGGGCCGGACCGCAGCGTGCACCGACATCGACGTCCCCCTCGCACTCCCCCACCGCGCCCGGCCCCCGTGCCGCGGTGGGGGAAGGATGCCCAGCGGTGGCGGCTGCGGGAGCGCCCGGCAGGTCTCGGATCGGCCACGACGCGGGTGTCGCACCGGGCGTGCCCGGCCGGTCACCCACCGGCGTCCGTCCGGGTGCCGGCGCCCGGGAATCCCCCGGCCCGCCGGCCCGTTGCAGGCGGCAGTAGTTGAACTCTCAACCCAAGAGGCGAGTGACATGCAGTTCGGCATCTTCTCGGTCAGCGACATCACGGCCGACCCCACGACCGGGCGCACGCCGAGCGAGGCGGAGCGGATCCGGGCGATCGTCGCGATCGCGCGGAAGGCCGAGGAGGTCGGTCTCGACGTCTTCGCGCTGGGCGAGCACCACAACCCGCCGTTCTTCTCGTCCTCGCCGACGACGACGCTGGCCTACATCGCGGCGCAGACCTCGACGCTGCAGCTGTCGACGGCGACCACGCTCATCACCACCAACGACCCGGTGAAGATCGCCGAGGACTACGCGATGCTGCAGCACCTCTCCGGCGGCCGCGTCGACCTGACCCTGGGCCGCGGCAACACCGGGCCGGTCTACCCGTGGTTCGGCAAGGACGTCCGCGACGGCATCCCGCTGGCGGTGGAGAACTACGCGCTCCTGCGCCGGCTGTGGGACACCGAGGTCGTCGACTGGCAGGGCCGCCACCGCACGCCGCTGCAGGGCTTCACCTCGACGCCGCGGCCGCTGGACGGCGTCCCGCCCTTCGTCTGGCACGGCTCCATCCGCAGCCCGCAGATCGCCGAGCAGGCCGCCTACTACGGCGACGGCTTCTTCGCCAACCACATCTTCTGGCCGCCGGAGCACACCCGGCGGATGGTCGAGTTCTACCGCGACCGGTTCGCCCACCACGGCCACGGCACCCCCGAGCAGGCGATCGTCGGCCTCGGCGGCCAGGTGTTCGTGCGCAAGAACAGCCAGGACGCCGTCCGCGAGTTCCGGCCCTACTTCGACGCCGCGCCGGTGTACGGCCACGGCCCGTCCCTGGAGGACTTCAGCCGCGACACCCCGCTGACCGTCGGCAGCCCGCAGCAGGTCATCGAGCGCACGCTCGGGTTCCGCGACTACGTCGGCGACTACCAGCGCCAGCTGTTCCTCGTCGACCACGCCGGGCTGCCGCTGCGCACCGTCCTCGAGCAGCTGGAGATCCTCGGCGCGGAGGTCGTCCCCGTGCTCCGCCGCGAGTTCGCCGCGCTGAAGCCGGCCGCCGTCCCCGACGCCCCCACCCACGCCGCGCGCGTCGCCGCCCGCGCCGCGACCGTCCCCGGCACCCCCGACCGCACCCCCGAGGAGGTGACCGTGCGATGACCACCCGCACCCTCGCCGTGGTCACTGCCGGCCTGAGCACGCCGTCGTCCACCCGGCTGCTCGCCGACCGGCTGACCGCCGCGACCGTCGACGCCCTGGGCCGGCACGGCGACGACGCCACCGTCGAGGTCGTCGAGCTGCGCGAGCACGCCCGCGCCCTGGCCGACCACCTGGTCACCGGGTTCCCCGGCCCGGGCCTGCGGGCCGCGATCGACACGGTCACCGGCGCCGACGGGCTCATCGCGGTCACGCCGGTCTTCACCGCCTCCTACAGCGGGCTGTTCAAGACCTTCGTCGACGTGCTCGACCCCGACGCGCTGACCGGCACGCCGACGCTGCTCGGCGCGACGGCCGGCAGCGCCCGCCACTCGCTGGTGCTCGAGCACGCGATGCGGCCGCTGTTCGCCTTCCTGCGGACCGCCACCGTGCCGACGGCGGTCTTCGCCGCCGCCGAGGACTGGGCCGACACCTCCGGCGGCCTGGCGACCCGCATCGCGCGCGCCGGCGGGGAGCTGGCCGACCTGGTCGCCGGTCGCCCGGTGTCGTCCCGGCCGGCCGACCCGTTCGCCGACGTCGTCCCGCTCGACCGGCTGCTCGGCCGGGGCTGACGGGTCACGGCCCCTCGAGGCATGGGAAGCCATCCCCGCACCCGGCCGGTCAGGACGTGGGGATGGCCTCCCATGCCTCAGCGCCGGGCGTCCGCCGACGCCGGCGCGGTGCCGCCGTGGGGCGCCTCGGCCCGCATGATGCGGGTGATCTCCGCCCGGTCGGCCGCCGAGGGCAGTCCCCAGCCGGGCTCGTAGCCGTACACCTCGCCCAGCGGGGTGGACGACGTCCGGCCGTCGAGCAGCTCCACCGCCCCGGTGCCGATCAACCCCGGGTGCTCGACACCGCAGGCCTCGGCGACCTTCACCAGGTCGCGGCGCAGCGTGGCGACGTAGTTGGCCAGCCGCACCGACTTGAGCGCCGGGTCCAGGCCGCGGGCCAGCCAGGCGTTCTGCGTGGCCACGCCGGTCGGGCACGTGTCCGTGTGGCACTTCTGCGCCTGGATGCACCCGATCGCCAGCATCGCCTCGCGGCCGACGTTCACCATGTCGCAGCCGAGCGCGAAGGCGACGATCGCGTTGTCGGGCAGGCCGAGCTTGCCGCCGCCGACGAACGTCACCTGCTCCTGCAGCCCGCGGCGGGCGAACGTGGAGTAGACGCGGGTGAAGCCGAGCTGGAAGGGCAGCGACACCGAGTCGGCGAACACCATCGGCGCCGCGCCGGTGCCGCCCTCGCCGCCGTCGATCGTCACGAAGTCCACCCCGCGGCCGGTGGTCGCCATGAGCTCGGTGAGCTCGTCCCAGAACCCCATGTCGCCGACGGCGGCCTTGATGCCGACCGGCAGCCCCGTCTCGGCGGCCAGCAGCTCCACCCAGTCCAGCAGGCTGTCGGTGTCGCGGAACTCGGCGTGCCGCGACGGGCTGACGCAGGTCTGGCCGACCGGCACCCCGCGCGCCGCGGCGATCTCCGCCGACACCTTCGCCGCCGGGAGGACGCCGCCCAGGCCCGGCTTGGCGCCCTGGCTCAGCTTGATCTCCAGCGCCCGCACCGGCGCACCGGCGACCACGTCGCGCAGACGCGCCATGTCGAACCGGCCCTGCTCGTCGCGGCAGCCGAAGTAGGCGGTGCCGATCTGGAACACCAGCTCGCCCCCGTGCCGGTGGTGCACCGACAGCCCGCCCTCGCCGGTGTTCTGCAGGCAGCCGGCCAGCGCCACGCCCCGGTTGAGCGCCTCGACCGCCGTCCCCGACAGCGAGCCGAAGCTCATCGCCGACACGTTGACCACCGACGGGGGCCGGAACGCCGCCCGCCTGCCGCGCGGCCCGCCGAGCACCTTCGCCGAGGGCAGCGGCACGTCCTCGGCCGACGCCGGGTGGGACGGCGGCACGGCGGTGCCGAACGTCGTGTGCTTGATGATCGGGTAGCCGGCGGTGTGCTCGAGGTCGTTGTCGGTGCCGAAGCCGAAGTAGTTGTTCTGCTTCTTGGCCGAGGCGTACACCCACCGGCGCTGGTCGCGGGTGAACGGCCGCTCCTCCTCGTTGCCGGCGACGAGGTACTGGCGGATCTCCGGGCCCATCCGCTCCAGCAGGTAGCGGGCGTGCCCGACGACGGGGTAGTTGCGCAGCACGGCGTGCTGCCGTTGGACGAGGTCCCGGACGGCGACGGCGGCGACTGCGCCGAGGCCGGCCGCGGCGGTGCGGGCGAGTCCTCTCATGCGCCTCACCATGCCCCTCGGCCGCCCGCGGGGCGACCGGTCGGCGCGCGGGTCCGGGGCGGGACTCAGCGGTAGGCGGACCCGCCGCGCAGCCGGGCGGCGACGGCCACCCGCAGCGGGGCCAGCACCACGCCGTCGCGGGCCAGCCGGTCGCGCAGCAGGCGGCGGTGGCGGACCACGCCGACCAGGCCGACGGCCCAGAAGACGTACTGGACGGCGAAGGCGGCCCGGAACGCGTCGCGGTCGTAGGCGGTGGAGGCGCCCGGGGTGAGGACGTCGAGGATGGCGCCGATCGCCAGGATCGTCAGCAGCGAGGCGAGGAAGCCGCCGACGTTGACCACCCCGCTGGCGCTGCCCTGCCGCTCGGCGGGGTTCCAGGTGCGGGCGAAGTCGAACCCGATCATCGACCCGGGCCCGTTGGTGCCCAGGACGACGACCAGCAGGACCAGCACCGGCAGCGGCACCCGGCCGGGCCACAGCAGCACGAGGGTCCAGGTGCCCGCCGTCGCGGCGAGGATCGCGAACACCAGGACCGAGCGCCGCAGCGGCCAGCGCCCGCACAGGCGGCCCAGCAGCGGGCCCACGACCATCCCGACGACCACCAGCAGGGTGAGCAGCGCGGCGGCGGTGCCCGGCGCCAGCCCCTCCCCGGCGGTGAGGAAGGGATAGCCCCACAGCAGGGCGAACACGGTGCCGGAGAACTGGGTGACCAGGTGGGTGTAGAGCCCGATGCGGGTGCCCGACTCGCGCCAGGTCTGCACCAGCCCCTCGCGGACGGCGGCCAGCCCGGGCGCCGCGGGCCGGACCGTTCCCGGCGGGGCGTCGCGCAGGGTGCCCAGGACGAGCACCGCCACCAGCACGCCCACCGCGGCGGCGCCGAGGAAGGTGTGCTGCCAGCCGGTGCCGTGCAGCAGCGCCACGAGCGGGGCCGCGGCCAGCACCTGGCCGAGCTGGCCGAGGATGCCGGTCAGCTGGGTGACCACCGGCACGGTGCGGGAGGGGAACCAGGCGCCGATCACGCGCAGCACGCTGATGAACGTCATGGCGTCGCCGGCGCCGACGAGCACCCGGGCCGCGATCGCCGTCGGCACGTCGGTCGCCACGGCGAGCACCAGCTGGCCGGCGGCCATGGTCAGGCCGCCGGCGACGATCAGCCGCCGGGGGCCGAAGCGGTCCAGGGCCACGCCGACCGGCACCTGCATGCCCGCGTACACGGCCAGCTGCAGCACCAGGAACAGCGAGACGGCCGACGCCCCGGCGGAGAACCGCTCCTGGGCCTCCGGGCCGGCCACGCCGAGGGAGGCGCGGTGGAACACGGCGACCACGTACGACGCCAGGGCCACCAGCCAGACGGCGTGGGCGCGGACGGCGGGAGGCGGGGGCACCCCATACCCGACGCCGCGCGCGGCCCCGTTCTTCCGCGCGCGCGGGTGACCCTGCCCACCCGCGGGTCAGGGCAGCGGGACCTCCCAGAAGTACGGGCGGCCCAGGCGGGGGCGGCGCAGCAGCTCGTCGTAGTCGGTGGTGTTGCGCGACACCGACACCAGCAGCTGGCCCGACGGCGTGCGGACGTCGGGGTGGCCCATCGGGGTGTACTGCAGGTCACCGGTGTCGTGGCCGTCCGGCGAGGAGAGGACGGGCTGCACCGTCCACGGCCCGGTGGGCCCGTCGGCCGACCAGATCGCGATCGAGTCGCCGAGGTCGCCGCCGAGCTTGGAGACCGCCAGCCACCGGTCGCCCACCCGGTCCACCGACAGCGTCTGGGCGACGCCGTCCAGGGCGCCGAGCACCGGCGCCGCGCGGGTGGCGTCGTCCTGCCAGCCGGTGCCGTCCCAGTACTGCATCGCCGACCCGTCGGTGGCCCGGGCCACCGGGAGCCGCGCGACGTACAGCTCGCGGCCGTAGACGTAGGCCTCCCCGGTGGCGCGGGTGCCGTAGACGTAGACCCAGTCACCGTCGGCGGCCGAGGCCGCGCCCCAGTTGACCTGGCCGAGGTCGATGCTGTCGGGGGTGAGGGCCGCGGTGCGGGCCAGCTGCGGGACGCCGCCGGGGGTCACGGTGAAGACGGCGACCGTGGTGCCGCGGTAGGCGAAGTCCCACATGCGGGCGCCGCGCTGCACGCGCGAGGAGTAGACGAGCAGGACGTCGGCCACCCCCGGCCCGTCGGCCTCGGTCGGCGGCACCCGCACCACCGACATCGGCCAGGTCGACAGCCCGTTGCCGGTCTCGGGGACGACCGGCGTCGGCGTCCCGTCGCCCAGCACCAGCTGGGAGGTGCAGGTGCCGGAGGTGACCAGCACGGAGTTGGACACCAGCCGCGGCTCGACCTCGGGCGAGCCGACGGTGTCGCCGTAGAACCAGGCGATGCGGCCGTCGCTGAGCGGGGCGCTGGCGCCGACGTCCGCGGACTGCCAGTTGGGCAGGTCCAGGGAGAACAGCGCGGCGTTCATCTCCTCCGCGGACAGCGTGCCGGGCTGGGCGGGCGGGGGGCAGGCCGGTTCGAGGCGGCCCGGCGGGCTGGGCGGCGGCAGCTGCGCCGGGGTGGAGTCACCGGCGTCCGGCGGGAGCTGCTCCTCGACCGGCGCCTGGAACTCCAGGCAGCCCGACAGGCCGGCGGCGACGAGGAGCCCGGCGACGGCCACGAGGGGCGAGCGTCGGCGGGACACGCCGCCATGGTGCCCGATCACGGCCGGTCCGCCGCGGGTGCCGGGGTGGCGGTGCCGTCGTCCCCGGTGCCGTCGTCCCCGGAGCCGTCGTCCCCGGAGCCGTCGTCCTGCTCCGGGCCGGCGTCCGGCGGCGGGGACGGGCGGCGGCGCAGCCGCGGCGCGGGCAGCACCCCGGCGACCACGGCGGCCAGCGCGACGATCGCCAGCACCTGGCGGGCGTCGGCCGTGCCGGCCCGGTCGGCCAGCAGCATCCCGCCGGCCGCCAGCAGCGCGCCGCCGGCGACCGTGCCGAGCAGGCCCGACCGCCAGCCGCCGGGCAGCAGCGCCCCGGCGACCCACAGCGCCCCCACGGCGACCAGCCCCGCCGTCCCGCCGACCAGGGCCGTGCCGACGGCGGCGGCCGCCACCAGGACGACGCCGGCCGCGACCGCGGCGACGACCGCGAGGGCGCGCGGCCGCGGCCGGCGGCGGCCACCCCCCGAGCGCGACGGCCGCGCGGGCAGCACGGCCACGACCGCCAGCAGCGCGACCGCCCCGGCCCCGCCGAGCAGCGCCTGCCGGTACTCGCTCCCGCCGGGGAAGTCCAGGCGCACCGTGCCCGCGGCGCCGGCGGGGAGCACGTAGCCCTGCTGCCAGCCGTCGACGGTCACGGTCTCCAGCCGCTGGTCGCCCAGCCGCGCCGTCCAGCCGACGTTCGGGTTCTCGGGGACGACGAGCAGCGTGGTCTCGGCGCGGGCGGCGACCTCGACGGCGCGGTGCTCGGCGTCCCAGCGGGTGACCTCGGCGGCGGCCCGGCCGGCGACCGGGGTGGGCGGCGCGAGCGGCGCCCCGGCGCGGGTGAGCGTCACCGAGTCCACGTGCACCGCGGCGCTGCTGCGGCCGATCACCCGGTGCTCGCCGCCGGGCAGCGCGAGCCGCGGGCTGGTGTCGCAGACGGTGAGCGGCACCGGCTGCAGCGCCTGCAGCGCACCGGTCGTGGTGCTGACCGAGGTGTCGAGGACGACCCCGTCGACCTGCACCCGCGGGCCCTGGCCGCACGGCAGGACCACCGGGGTCGTCGCCGGGGTCACCGGGTTCGGGCCACCGACCTCGAGCTCGGCGACGGCGACGCCCAGCCGCTGCTGCCACCGCGTGTAGGGGTCGGTCGAGCGGACCTCGCCGGCCGTCTCGAACGTCACCGCCAGCCGGGCGGTGACCACCGCCGGGAACGTCACCGTCCCGTCCGCACCGAGCGGGAGGGTGCGCGTCTGCGTCCCGTCGTCGACGGTGACCGCGGTCGGCGCGACGCCGGTCCCGACGCCGGCGGGGACCACGCGCAGCGAGTCGACGGCCCGCGGCTGCGGGTAGGTGAGCACGAGGGTGGGGTCGGCGTCCTCGCCGTCGGCCAGCCACGCGGTGCCCGGGTCGCCGTCGACGGCGGCCGCGGCGGTGGCCCGGGGGTCGGCGACCGGGGTGCTGCTGGCCGTCACCGCGGTCGAGCCGCGGGCCGCCCCCAGCACGGCGTCCAGCGCCGCGCCCGGCCGCGGCACCCCGGTGGCGACGACGTCGTACTCGGCCCGGGCGTCGGTGCCGAACGTCCGGTCCACCAGGACGGCCTCCTCGGGACCCTCCACGAGCAGCGGCGCGCAGCGCGCCACGCCGTCGGCGTCGACGGCGCAGCCGGAGCGGCCCCGCTCGGCGTCGACGGCGACGACGTCCACCGAGCCGGGGCCCTGCGGCAGCACCACCGACCGCTCCGGCGTCACGCCGGGCACGCGGACCTCGGCCAGCACCAGGGCGGGTGCGTCCGGTCCCGTCTCCGTCGCGCTGATGGTGAGGCGGCCCGTGTAGCCCGGCGGCAGCGGCAGCACCTGCTCGGCGTCGACGTCGGCCACCGGCACCGTCAGCGCACCGGCGTCGGTGGTCAGCCGCAGCCGCGCCGGCCGCTCGCCGCCCAGGTCGGTGCCGAGCGTGACGACGACGGAACCGGCCAGGAAGCGCCGGTCGGCGGTCAGCCGCCACCAGGAGGGCTCGTCGGTGGCGGCCCAGGGCGCGGGCCGCCACGCCGTGGTCAGGTCGCCGTCGACCGCCGACCAGGGCTGGCTGTCCAGGCGGGTCGGGGTGAACCCGTCGGGGTCGGCGGCGGAGCTGGAGGCCGACGGGGCCGCGCCGGTGTAGCGGACGACGCTCTCGGCGCCGGCCAGCCCCGGCACCCGGTAGTCGCGGACCGGGGTGTCCAGGCGCCGCGGGTCGTCGAGGGCCAGGCCGCCGGAGGTCGCCCCGGCGAGGCGGCCGAAGTTCCGCTCGCGCCGCACCTGGGCGTCGCCGGCCATCGTCGGCCCGGCCACCAGGTCCGTCGTCCCGGCCATGAGGATCGGGCGGTCGGTGACCAGGCCCCGGTCCTCCAACTCCAACACGGACTCGGGCCCGCCGCGGACGGTGACCGCGGCCGACAGCGGCGCCGTCCAGGCCCGCGGCGCGGGGTCGGCGACCGCGTACACCTCGACCGCCGGGGCCGGCTCGACCAGCCCGGCGTCGACCAGCCGGCCCCCGTCGCGGTCCCCGTCGCGCACCACCGGGCCGAAGGAGGCCACCGGCGTGATGCCCGGCGAGTCCCGCAGCGCCTGGCGGACCAGCAGCGGGCGGGTCGCGGCGGCGGCGCCGGTGTCCAGGTCGTTGCGCAGCACGAGGTGGGAGAACCCCGCCCGGGCCAGGTAGCGGGCCAGCCCGGCCGACCCCTCCCCGCGCGCCAGCCGCTCCTCGACGGCGTCGAGCAGCCGGATGTGGCCCTCGGGCGTCAGCGGGATGGCGTTGCGGACGTCCCAGGCCGACCCGGCCAGCGGCTGCAGAGGCTCGTCGCCCGTCGTCCCCCACTCGTAGGTGCCGAAGGAGGAGCCGGGCACCAGCAGCGCACGCCCGCTGGGCTGCTCGTCGGCGAGGAAGTCCGCCGTCCGCGCCCAGTGGCCGGGCACCTCGGTGAAGCCGGTCGGCGGGGCGAGCCGGCCGGCCAGCGCCGGGGAGGCGGTGGCCACCAGGGCGACGACCAGCACGCCGAGCACGCCGGCGGACGCGACCCGGCCGCCCCCGCGCGCCCAGCGCGCGGCCCGCCCGGCGGGTGCCTGCCCGCGCCGGCGGGCCCGCCGCAGCAGGACGGCGCCCAGGTGGGCCAGGCCCAGGGCCAGGGGCAGGCGCAGCACCGGGTCGAACTTGTGCACGTTGCGCAGCGGGGACAGCGCGCCGTCCAGCGCGTCGTGCAGCGGGCCGGCCCACTGGCCCTGGACCGAGGCCAGGTGGCCCAGCGTCACCAGCCCGACGCCGGCCAGGACCCCGAGCACCAGCCAGACCCGTTCGGGGACGTCGCGCCGGCACAGCGCGACCAGCCCGGCGGCGGCCAGCACGACCGTGCCGGCCACGGGGAGCGCGTCGTGCACCAGCGACCAGCCCGCCGGCCAGGTCGGACCCGACGGCGAGGACAGCTGCGCCACCCAGTGCGAGGTGCCGCGCAGCACGCTGAGCACGTCGGTGGGCGCCGTCGTGGTGGACGCCGTCTCGATGTAGTAGAGGAACGGCGGGCTGAAGCGGCCCAGCAGCAGCAGCGGCCCGGCCCACCAGGCGGTCGCCAGCGCGACGCCGGCGCCCCACCACAGCACCAGCCGGCGCCGGAGCGGGCCCGCCGGGCGGGTGAGCAGGAACAGCACGGCCAGGGGCAGCACGGCGGACGTGGCGACGGCGTTGACCCCGCCCACGCAGAACACCGCCAGCGCCGACAGCAACCCCGCCCGCCGCGCGGAGCCGTGCCGGGCGGCGCCGGCCAGCGGCACCAGCACCCACGGGGCCAGGGCCATGGGGACCACCTCGACCGAGGTGGCGCCCAGCGCGGTGACCATCCGCGGCGCCAGGGCGTAGGCGATCCCGGCGACCATCGCCGTGGCGGGCGTGCCGATGCCCAGCCGCCGGGCGAGCAGGACGACGCCGAGGAACGCCAGGCTCATCAGCAGCGCGAGCCAGAACCGCTGGACCAGCCAGGGCGGCAGGCCGACCAGGTCCCCGGCGGCGAAGAAGGGCCCCATCGGGAAGAAGTAGCCGTAGGCCTGGTTCTGCACCTGCCCGGCGGCACCCTCGGGCTCCCACAGGGTCAGGGCCCGGGCGAGGAAGCCGGCGGGGTCGACGACCAGGTCCAGCTTCGTGTCCCCGAGCACCCGGCCCGGCTGCTGCAGCAGGGACAGCAGCAGGAAGCCCAGGCAGACCAGCGCGAGCCGGCCGCGCACCAGGAGCGCGCCCAGCCGCCGCAGCAGGGGCGGGCCGGGAGGCGCCGAACCCGCCGCGTCCACGGGGGAGGCGCCGGCGGGCTCGCCGGTCGTGAGGGTCGCCATGAGGGCCCGGCGGCTCAGGCGGCCGGGACGGGCACCCGCGGGGGCACGTCCTCCCAGATCGGCTCCGCCACCTGCTCGAGACCCTCCTGCCGCCGCGTCGCGGCCGGCACACGCGTCACGACCTCGGGACACGATACTCGGCGGGCCCGGTCGCGAGCCGGTCCGGCGGGGCCCCTCCCCCGACGCCGCGGGCCGCCGTCAGGAACGGCGGCGCAGCACCAGGACCAGGTTCCAGGAGACGACCTCGCGCAGCCCCGGCACCCGCACCACCCACGCGGCCCACCACGGGTGGTACCGCGGGTACGCGGCGACGAGGTCGGCGTCGGGGCAGGAGCGCGCCCAGCGCAGCGCCGCCCCCACCGACACGGCGAACAGCGACTCCCCGAACCTGTTCTTCGGCTCGGCGCCGGTGCGGCGGCGGTAGCGGCGCCGGGCCCGGTGCCCGCCGAGGTAGTGCCACGGCGCGGTCTCGTGGCCGCCCCAGGGCGACAGCCACGGCGTGTAGGAGAGGAAGACCGTGCCGCCGGGCCGGGTCACGCGCACCATCTCGTCGGCCATGACCCACGGCCGGCGGACGTGCTCGAGCACGTTGGACGAGTAGCAGACGTCGACGGCGCCGGTGCGCACCGGCAGCGCCTCGCCGCTGCCGCGCAGCATGCCGGGCTCGGTCTCGCCGCGGGCCTCCATCTCGCCGGCGTCGGGCTCCAGCCCCACGTAGGTGGCGCCCGCGCCGCGGAAGGCGGCCGCGAAGTAGCCCGGACCGCCCCCGACGTCGAGGACCCGCGCCCCCTGCAGCCCGACGTGGTGGGACAGCTGGGCGACCGAGTCCGCGGCCAGCACGCCGTAGAACCGGTCGGGCTCGGTCTGCTCGCGCAGGAACGCCCGGAACAACGTGACCGACCTCGAGAGGGTGGCCGATCGGTCCATGCGCTACTCCGTCCGGGTCCGGGGGGAATTCGTCAGTCGAGATGTATGCCGAGGTCGATTAGTGTGCCGCGAGTGTTGGAGACAGCCCGGGACACCGACGTCCTCTTCGTGAACTGGCGCGATTCCAGCCATCCCGAGGGCGGCGGGTCCGAACGGTACGTGCACCGGGTGGCCGAGGGTCTGGCGGCCGCCGGACTGCGCGTCACCCTGCTGTGCGCGGCCCACGACCGGGCACCGGCCGAGGAGGTCGTCTCCGGCGTCCGCGTGCTGCGCCGCGGCGGGCGCCTGACCGTCTACCCGCGCGCTCTGGTGCACGTGCTGCGCACCCGGCCGCGGCTGGTGGTCGACGTGCAGAACGGCATCCCTTTCGGCAGCACGCTGGTCACCCGCTCCCCCGTCACCGTCGTCGTCCACCACGTGCACCGCGAGCAGTGGCCGATCGTCTTCGGCCGCGTCGGCGGCCGGATCGGCTGGTGGCTGGAGTCCGTCGTCGCCCCGCGGCTGTACCGCCGCGCCCGCTACGTCACGGTGTCCGACGCCACCCGCGCCGAGCTCGTCGAGCTCGGCGTCGACGGCGGGCGGATCACCGTGGTGCCCAACGGCATCGAGCCGCCGCTGCCGGTGGGGACGCCGCGGTCGGCCACGCCGCGGCTGGTCGTGCTCGGCCGGCTGGTGCCGCACAAGCGGGTCGAGCACGCGCTCGAGGTGCTCGCGCGGCTGAGCCCGCGCTGGCCGGACCTGCGGCTGGCCGTCGTCGGCGAGGGCTGGTGGGACGAGCAGCTGCGCGCCGAGGCCGAGCGGCTCGGCGTCGCCGACCGGGTCGAGTTCACCGGGCACGTCGACGAGGTGACCAAGCACCGGCAGCTGGCCGCCGCCTGGGTGCACCTGTGCCCCTCCGTCAAGGAGGGCTGGGGCCTGGTGGTCACCGAGGCCGGCGGCCACGGCGTCCCGACCGTCGGCTACCGCTCCGCCGGTGGCCTGCGCGAGTCGGTCGTCGACGGCATCAGCGGCGTGCTCGTCGACGACCTGGACGGGATGACGGCGGCCGTCGAGCGCCTGCTCGACGAGCCCGACACCCGCTGGTCGATGGGCGCGGCCGCCGCCCGGCACGCCGCCAGCTACCGGTGGCCGGCCAGCGTGAGCGCCTTCGCCGCGGTCCTGGCCGGGTCGCTGCGCCGCTCCGGGCGGCCCGACGCGGCCGGCCGGGCCCTGCTCGCGACGCTGGACCGGGCCGCCCGGGGCGACGGCGGGCGCGCCGGCCGGCCGCGGACCACCCTGCGGGACCTGACCGGGGCCGGCGCCCACGACCGGCCCGAGGAGGACGCCCCGCCCGCCCGCGCGGCGACGGCGTGACCCCCGGCTCCTCCCCCGGCGCCTGTCGCGCGGGGCGGCCGCGGCCCGGGGACCGGCGGTGACCACCACCCGGGCCGACGCGGCACCCGGCGGCGTCCGCCGGGGCCCCCGGGCCGCCGTCCCGGCCGCGCTCGTGTCCCTGGCGCTGCTGGGCGTCAACGGGATCGCCTACGTCTTCACCGTCATCGCCGCCCGGCTCCTCGTGCCCGGCGCCTACGGCGAGCTGGCCGCGCTGCTCAGCGTGATGTTCATCGGCGTCGTCCCCGCGACCGGCCTGCAGACCGCCGCGGCGCTGACGCTCGGCGCCGGGCGCGGCGACCGGCGCGCCACGGCCGCCCGGCTGCACGCGGCGACGATCGTCGGCGCGGTCACGGTGGGGGTGCTCGGGCTGCTCGCCGTCGCCCCGCTGGTCGCCGTGCTGCACCTGGACAGCCCCTCGACCGCGCTGTGGCTGGTCGCCGTCCTCGTGCCGCACACCCTCGTCGGCGGCTACGACGGCATCCTCCAGGGCGCCGGCCGGTACACCCGGCTGGCGGTCGTGACCACCGTCTTCGGCCTGGCCAAGTCCGGGGGCGGCATCGTGGGGCTGCTGGTCGGCGGGACGCCCCAGAGCGCGCTGATCGGCATGGCCGCCGGCTGCGCGGCCAGCGCCGGGATCGGCTGGGTCGCCTGCGGTCGCCCCGGCGTCGCCCGCGGCGCCCGCCGCTCGGTGCTCAGCGCCGCCAAGGCCTCCGGGGCCCTGCTCGGGCTGGTCCTGCTCGTCAACCTGGACCTGCTGCTGGCCCGCCACCACCTCCCGCCGGACCTGGCCGGCGAGTACGCCGTCGCCTCGATCTTCGCGAAGGTGGCGTTCTGGCTGCCGCAGGGCGTCAGCGTGGTCCTCCTGCCCAAGCTCGGCGACCCCGGCACCCGGCGGCGGATGCTGCCGGCCGCGGTCGCCCTGGTCGCCGCCGTCGGCGCGCTCCTCACCGGCGCGACCGCCGTCCTCGGTGCGCACGCCCTCCCGCTCGTGGGCGGCGGCGAGTACGGCGACGCCCTCGGTGGCGCCACGTGGCTGTTCACCCTCCTGGGCACCCTGTTCGCGCTCGCGCAGCTGCTCCTGTACTCGGGCATCGCGGTCGCCGACCGGGTCGCCGCGGTCGCGGTGTGGTGCGCGGTCGCCCTGGAGGTGGCCGTCGTCGAGCTGCTGGCCACCGGCGGGGACATGCGGGTCCTGACCGTGGCGGGCGTCGCCGTCGCCGCCAGCGTCCTGCTGGTGGCCGCGGGCGTGCTGCGGCTGTGGCGCTCGCACACCGCCGGGACGCTCGCGCGGGCACGGACCGCCTGATCGGGCGAGGCCGGCGAGGACTAACCCGCCGGTCAGGCGGGCAGGAGCACCGCTGTCCGCCGCCGGGCCGGGTCCCGTGCGGCCACCGCAGACCGCGCACGCACGCGTCGAGAGGAGCCGTCGATGGCCGTCATCCACTACCCCATCGCCACCGAGGCCGAGAAGTACGCCGACTTCCGCCGGGTCCTGTGGACCGGTTCGAACACCCAGCTGGTGATCATGACGATCCCGCCGGACGGGGAGATCGGCGAGGAGGTCCACGAGGACATCGACCAGATCCTCACCTTCGTCAGCGGCACCGGCGAGGCCCGCGTCGGCGGGTCCACCAAGAAGGTGGCGCAGGGCGACCTCGTCGTCGTCCCCGCCGGGACGAAGCACAACTTCGTCAACACCGGCCCGAACCCGCTGGTCCTGTACACCGTCTACGGCCCGCCGGAGCACGCCGACGGCGCGGTGCACAAGACCAAGGAGGAGGCCGACGAGCTGGAGGAGGCCGGCAAGGACGAGCCCCCGGCGTCCTGATCGCCTCCTGACCTGCGGCCGGGGCCGGCGGGTGCCACGAGCGGTGGCCCCGCCGGCCCCGGCGCGCCAGGATCCGGGCATGACCCCGATCACGGCGCCGGCGAGCCCCGAGAGCGTGTTCACCTACGGCGCCCCCCAGCTCAAGTTCGGCGCGGGCGCGGCCGACGAGGTCGGCCACGACCTCGCCCAGACCGGCGCCCGCCGGGTGCTGGTCCTCACCGACCCCGGCGTCGCCGCCACCGGTTCCCCCCAGCGCATCGCCGACCAGATGGCGCAGTTCGGCATCGAGGCGCACGTCTACGACGGCGTCCACGTCGAGCCGACCGACGAGAGCCTGGCCGCGGCGGTGGAGTCCGCCCGCGCCGGCGGGCCGTGGGACGCGTTCGTGGCCGTCGGCGGCGGGTCCACGATCGACACCGCCAAGGCCGTGGACCTGCTCACCACCAACCCCGGCGAGCTCATGGACTACGTCAACGCCCCGGTCGGCGGGGGCCGGGCGCCGGTGCACCCGCTCAAGCCGCTGGTCGCCGTGCCCACCACGACCGGAACCGGCTCGGAGAGCACCACCATCTGCGTGCTGGACGTGCTGTCGCTGAAGGTGAAGACCGGGATCAGCCACCCGCGGCTGCGCCCGACGCTGGCGGTGATCGACCCCACGCTCACCCGCACCCAGCCCTCGGGGGTCACCGCCTCCTCGGGCATGGACATCCTCTGCCACGCGCTGGAGAGCTACACCGCCCGGCCCTACGACAGCTTCGAGCGCAAGCGGCCCGAGCAGCGGGTGCCCTACTGCGGGGCCAACCCGATCGCCGACATGTGGTCGGAGAAGGCGCTGTCGCTGCTGGCGACCTCGTTCCGGCGCGCGGTCCGCGACGGGGACGACGACGCCGCCCGCGCCGACATGGCCATGGCCGCGACCTTCGCCGGGCTGGGCTTCGGCAACGCCGGCGTGCACGTGCCGCATGCGAACGCCTATCCGATCGCCGGGCGGGTGCGGGACTTCCACCCGCGGGACTACCCGTCCTCCGAGCCGATGGTCCCGCACGGCATGTCGGTCTCCCTGACCGCGCCCGAGGCCTTCCGCTTCACCTTCGACGCCGCGCCGGAGCGGCACCTGCGCGCCGCCGAGCTGCTCGATCCGCGCGGGGACCACTCCGGGGAGCCGGCCGAGGTCCTGCCGCGGGTGCTGGTCGCGCTGATGCGCGACATCGGCATCCCCGGCGGCATCGGGACGGTCGGCTACGGCGAGGCCGACGTCCCGGACCTGGTCGACGGCGCGATGAAGCAGCAGCGGCTGCTGGCCACCTGCCCCAAGCCGGTGACCGAGGACGACCTGGCCGGCATCTTCCGCCGCTCGGTGTCGCTCTGGTGAGGCCGGGTCAGGCGGCGGCGTCGCGCCGGTCCCGGGCCGCGGCCAGCACGACCGGGGTGAGCGCGGCGGCGATGGCGGCGTAGCCGGCCGAGGAGGGGTGGAACCGGTCGGCGGCGAACATCGCCGGGTCGGTCTCGAAGGAGCGCCCGACGTGCGCGGCGACGGCGGCCACCCGCGCCCCGGCGTCGGCGGCGACGGCCTCCTGCCGGCGCTGCAGCTCGGCGGAGGCGGCCCGCACCAGCGGCCGCAGCGCCGGCGGCACGAACGGGATGCTCGACATGTCGGGGGCGGGCACCACGACGACGTCGGTGCCGGCCACCCGCAGCGCGCGGACGGCGTCGCCGAGCGCGGCCGCGGCCCGTTGCGGCGGCACCAGCCGGGCCAGGTCGTTGGCGCCGACGACCACGACGGCGAGGTCCGCCGCCGGCCGGGCCCGGCGCACCTGGGCGGCGAGGTCGGCGGAGACGGCACCGGGGACGGCCAGCACGGCCAGCTCGACGTCGTGGCCCTCCTCGCGCAGCGCCCCGGCCAGCCGGGGGCCCAGCCCGTCCCGGGGATGGGAGGCGCCGGTGCCGAACGCGATGGAGTCACCCAGGACGGTGAGCCGCAGCGGGGAGGTCGTCACGTGGGGACAACGCCGTCCGGCGGGCGGGTCTGCCCGCCGGACGGCGTGATCCGCGCAGCTAGTGCTGCGCCGCCGGCGCCTGCTCCGCGGCCAGCCGCTGCGCGCCCGAGGTGGTCTTCAGCGCCTTCTCCTGGATGAACAGGACGACCAGCAGCGCCAGGGCCGCCAGCGGGGTGGCGATGAGGAACAGCTCCGCCGTCGCGTCGGCGTAGGTGTCGCGGACCAGCGCGAGCGCCTCGGGCGGCAGCGCCGCCGGGTCGGGCGCCGCGGCCGCGCCGTGCCCGCCGCCCCCGCCGGCCGGGGCGCCCAGGCCGTCGGCGACCCGGGCGGCCAGGACGGCGCCGAGGACGCTGACGCCGACCGTGCCGCCCAGGCTGCGGAAGAAGGAGACCACCGAGGTCGTGGTGCCCAGCTCCGCGGCGGGGACGTCGTTCTGCGCGGCGAGGACCAGGTTCTGCATCATCAGGCCGACGCCGGTGCCCACGACGAGCATGTAGAGGCCGAGCAGGGCCAGCGGCGTGTCCGCGTCGATCGTGGCGAGCAGCCCGAACCCGGCGGTCATGAGCACGCCACCGGCGACGAGGAAGCGCTTCCACCGGCCGGTCTTGGTGATCAGGGCCCCGGCGACGGTCGAGGAGACGAGCAGGCCGATCACCAGCGGCAGGGACAGCAGGCCCGCCTTCGTCGGGGAGTAGCCCAGGGCCACCTGGAAGTACTGGGACAGGAAGACGGTGCCGCCGAACATCGCGATGCCGACGAGCGCGCTGGCCAGGACCGACAGGGAGACCGTGCGGTTGCCGAACAGCCCCAGCGGGATCACCGGCTCGGGCGAGCGGGCCTCCACCACCAGCGCCAGCGCCAGCAGGGCGAGGCTGCCGCCGACCATGAGGAACGTCGGGCCGGACAGCCAGTCGAAGCGGTTGCCCGCCAGCGTGACCCAGATGAGCAGGGTGCTGATGCCGGCGGTCAGCAGCAGCGCGCCGAGCCAGTCGACGTGCACCTTCGCGCGGCGGGCGGGGGCCGGCAGGTGCAGCGTGCGCTGGATGAGCAGCATCGCGACGAGCGTGAAGGGGACGCCGAGCAGGAAGCACCAGCGCCAACCCAGCCAGGACGTGTCGACCAGCACCCCGCCGATGAGCGGCCCGGCGACGGTGCCGACGGCGAAGATCGCGCCGAAGACGCCGGCGTAGCGGCCCAGTTCGCGCGGCGGGATCATCGCCGCCATCACGATCTGGACGAGGGCGGTGAGACCGCCGGCGCCCAGGCCCTGCAGGGCGCGGGCGACGATCAGCATGCCGACGTCCTGGGACAGCCCGGCCAGCAGCGAGCCGCTGACGAACAGGGCGAACGACAACTGGATGAGCAGCTTCTGGCTGACCAGGTCGGCGAGCTTGCCCCACAGCGGCACCGAGGCCGTCATCGCCAGCAGCTCGGCGGTGACGATCCAGGTGTAGACCGACTGGCTGCCCTGCAGGTCGGCGATGATCGTCGGCAGCGCGTTGGCCACGATGGTGGCGGCCAGGATCGCCACGAACATGCCCATGAACAGGCCCGACAGCGCCGACAGCACCTCCCGGCGGCTCATCGGGGCCGGACCGGTCCCCTCGGGTGGGCCGGTCTCCTCGGGTGGGCTGGTCGGGACGGCGGGGTCGGCCATCGCGGACACGCGGGACTCCTCGTTCGGTGGTGCGGGGTGGGTGCGGCGCCGGTCGGCGCCGGGGTCAGGAGCGGCCGGCCGGGCCGGGCACGCGGGCGGGCGGCCCGGGGACGCCGGCGGCGACGAGCGCCAGCGCCTGGTCGAGCAGGGCGGGCAGGTCGGTGCCGCCGTCGGCGCAGGCCCAGCGGACGACGGCGACGTGGACGGCGGCGCCGAGGACGGCGGCGAGCAGCACCGGCTCCAGGTCGCGGCCGGCGTCCTGCCCGGCGCGCGCGGCCAGGGCCTGGGCCATCTCCCGCTCGTTGGCGGTGCCGACCTCCACCGCGCGGGCCAGCAGCGCCGGGTCGCTGCCGATGACCTCGAGGCGCTCGCGCCAGCCGCCGCCGTCCTCGCCGTGGGCGAGGGCGGCGAGCTCGGCGCGCAGCACCGCGGCGGCGGCGTCGCGGGCGGGGAGGGCGGGGTCCTGCTCGGCCAGGAGCCGGGCGAAGCGGCCGGGCTCGACGCCGGCCGGCTGCACGAGGGCCTCCTCCTTGGAGGCGAAGTGGTTGAAGAACGTCCGCGCGGAGACGTCGGCCGCGGCGGCGATCCGCTCCACCGTGACCGCGGCCCAGCCGTGTTCCCGGGCCAGGCGCAGGGTGGCGCGCGCCAGGGCCGCGCGGGTGTCGGCCTTCTTGCGCTCGCGCAGGCCCGGTCCGGTCACGCCGCCCAGTGCAGCACGTTCATTGCAGTCCGTGCAATGTTTCAGTGTGTGCAGCGTGTCGCACCGCGCACGCGAAGGGGCCCGGACGGCGGTCGCCGTCCGGGCCCCTCGGGGTCGAGCAGGTCAGGCCTTGGGGCCACCGGCCGCGTAGACGACCTGGCCGGAGACGAAGCCCGCGCCCTCGCTGACGAAGAACGAGACGAGGTGGGCGATGTCCTCGGGCTGGCCGACCCGGTTCACCGGGATCTGCGAGGCGCTGTGCTTGATCATCTCGTCGAAGTCGATGCCCATGCGCTCGGCGGTCGCCTTCGTCATCTCGGTCTGGATGAAGCCCGGCGCGATCGCGTTGGCGGTGACGCCGAACTTGCCCAGCTCGATGGCGAGGGTCTTGGTGAAGCCCTGCAGGCCGGCCTTGGCCGTCGAGTAGTTGGCCTGGCCGCGGTTGCCCAGCGCCGAGGTCGACGACAGGTTGACGATCCGGCCCCACTTGGCGTCGATCATGTGCTTCTGGGCGGCCCGGGTCATCAGGAAGGCACCGCGCAGGTGCACGTTCATGACGATGTCCCAGTCGCTGTCGCTCATCTTGAACAGCATGTTGTCGCGCAGGACGCCGGCGTTGTTGACCAGCACCACCGGCGGGCCGAGCTCGGCGGCGATGCGGTCGACGGCGGCGGTGACCTGCTCGGTGTCGCTCACGTCGGCGCCCACGGCCAGCGCGGTGCCCCCGGCGGCCTGGATCGCCTCGACGGTGCTCTTGCCCGCCGCCTCGTCGAGGTCCACCACGGCGACGGCGAAGCCGTCGGCGGCCAGGCGCTGGGCCGTGGCCGCGCCGATCCCGCGGGCCGCCCCGGTCACGATGGCCACGCGGCGCTGTGCGTCGGTCATGTCGCTCCTTCTCCTGCCGGCGCCACGCGGCGCCGGGTCGTCTCGCAGAGGCTCGACCGACACCGTACGGGCGGCTCCCGCCGCCTCGCTCGCGGGCCCGCCCGCGGGGTGCCGGGGAACCGTGCCCGGCGGCGTCAGGGCCAGATGCTGGCCACGATGATCGCGGCCACCGCCAGCTGCGCGGCGGCGCTGACGAGGCTGGCCGGGTGGAAGCCGGGCTCGGTGAGGTGGGCGCCCAGCCGGCCCGGGGTGACCAGGTCCAGCACGCCGAAGGCGACCGCCTGCAGCACCACGCCGAGCACGCCGAACACGACCGTGTAGCCCAGCGCCTCGCCGAACCCGCTGGTGGCGTTGGTCCAGATGGTGGCGAAGGCGATCGCGCCCTGGCCGAGGAACCCCGCGGCGAGCGTGATCCCGGCATTGACCGACCGGTGCTCGTAGATGTGCCGCCCGAGGTGGCCGGGGGTCAGCAGGTCGAGGGCGAAGAAGCCGAGGACCAGCAGGGCGATGCCCACGCCGGTGTAGGCGACGGCGTAGCCGATGCTCTCCAGCACGGGCGATGACCTCCGGGTTCGAGGGGGGACGACGGCCTGCTGTGTCTACCGCACGACCTCGCGGCGGGTACGACGCCACCCGGCACGGGCCCCTCGCGGCGACCGAGGGACCCCCGCGCGGAGGTCTCCTCCCCGGCCGGGGTCCGCGCCCTCAGCCGGGGTCCGTGTCGTGCCCGCGCCGGTGCGCGCGCGGCCCGTGCCCCCGCGGGACGTGCGAGCGGGGCGCGTCCAGCGCCCGCACCGCGGCCAGGGCGGCGCGGCGGGCGTGCGCCCGCTGGCGGGCCCGGCTGGTGCGCGGTGCCCGCGGCTCCTCGCGGAGCAGGGCGTCCAGCCAGTGCCCGCGCGGGTCGACGTCGACCAGCAGCGCCTTGACCAGCAGCGTCAGCGGGATCGCCAGCAGCGCCCCGAGGGCCCCCAGCGCCCAGCCCCAGAACAGCAGCGCGACGAAGGTGACCGTCATGGACAGCCCCACCGAGTCGCCGACGAAGCGCGGCTGGATGAGCGTCTGCACGACGAAGTTGAGCACCGAGTAGACGACGACGATGACCCAGAACTCGGTCCAGCCGCCGTCCAGCAGACCCAGCAGCGCCGGCGGGAGCAGGCCCAGCACGAAGCCGATGTTGGGCACGTAGTTGGTGATGAACGACAGCAGGCCCCACAGCAGCGGCAGCGGGACGTCGAGCACCGCCAGGGCGACCGTGTCCCCCACCGCGACGATGAACCCGAAGACCGTGCTGACCAGCAGGTAGCTGCGGGTCCCGCGGGCGAACAGGCCCATGGCGATGAGCAGGTGCGGCCGCTCGCCGGCGACCAGGGCCAGCCGGCGGCCGAACCCGCCGGACTCGATGGCGAGGAAGACCAGCGCCGACAGCAGGAGCAGCAGCGTGGAGGCGGCGTCGGTGAGGCTCGCCAGCAGGCCGGTGGCCACGCCGACCAGCTGGCCGTAGTCGATCTGCCCGACGAGGTCGGACAGCTGGCCCGAGACCACGCCGGCGTCGTTGAGGTCGGCCTGCACCGAGCGCAGCAGGCTGTTGAACTCCGGCGCGTAGTCCGGCAGCAGCGCGGCGAGCTGGGCGACCGACACCACCAGCAGCGCGACGAACGACAGCAGGACCGCCCACACCAGCAGCAGCAGGACCGTGGCGCTGGCCCAGCGCGGCCAGCCGTGCCGCAGCAGGAAGCGCTGGACGGGCATCAGCGCGATGACGATGACCAGGGCCAGCATCACCGGGGCGATCAGCCAGGCCAGCGTCCGGACGCCGCTGAGGGCGATCGTGGCGGCGGCGAGGCCGACCAGCAGCACCAGCCAGCGCGGCAGCCCCGAGGCGCCCGGCGGCGGGACCGCGGGCTCCCCGGCGGCCCCGCCGCCGTCGTGGTCCTCCGCGGGTGGGGCCGGGCTCGCCCCGGGGAGCGGGACGGCGGGCGGCGCCGTCGCCGCGGTCGCGGCCTCGGCGCGCGCGTCGGCGACCTCGGCGGCCAGCCCGGACGGCGTGGCGCCACCCCCGGTCCGCTCCCGCGACAGGTCGCGTCGGGCTCCCATCTGCTCTCCGCTCTCCCCCGTGCGGCGCGCCGTGCCGCTGGCCGGTCCACGGCACGCCGCGGCCGTGACCAGGGTGGCACGGCCGCGGCCCGATCTCAGCGCGGCGCGGCCTCCCCCGCGGCGGCCCGGTCGACCAGGGCCAGGACCCGGCGCCACGCGTCGGCCGAGGCCTGCGCCCACTGCTCGGCGGCGCGGTCGAAGAAGGAGTGCGGCGCGCCGTCGTAGACCGCCGTCTCCACCTCGGCCCCGCCGGCGCGCAGCCGCTCGGCCAGGGCGAGCTGGTCGGCGACGGGGGTCGCGGCGTCGTCGCCGGCGATGACCATGAGGACGGGCAGCCGCGCGCCGCCGGCCGGGTCGCCCACCATGCGCGGCTGGCCGTAGAAGCCGGCCGTGGCCGCCAGCGGCAGCGTGCCCGCCGCCTGCCGCCAGGCGTTGCTGCCGCCGAAGCAGAAGCCGACCGTGACCACCGGCAGGTCCGGGCGCGTGCGCCGGCGCAGGTAGGCGACGGCGGCCGCCGTGTCCTCGTCGATGCCGGCGGCGGTCGTCCGCGGCACGTGCGCCCGCCAGTCGAAGTCCTGGTCGCGCGTCCCCCGCTCCGCGCGGCCGGCGGTGCGGGCGAAGTAGTCGACGGCGACGGCGGGGACGCCGGCCTCGGCGAAGCGCTCGGCCAGCGCCACGTAGTAGGGGTGCAGCCCGCGCACGTCGGGCAGCACGACGACGCCGGCCCGGGCCTCGCCCGCCGGGGCGGCGTACGCCGCGTCCAGCTCGGTGCCGTCGGCCGAGGTCAGGGTGAGCAGCCCGCGCTCGGCGACCTCACCGACGCGCGGCGGGGCGGGCGGGCGGCTGTCGACGTCGTGGCACATGCCCCCTCCCTACCAGCGCGGCGCCCCCCGGGCAGCTCAGGTGTCGGCGGCCCGGTCGGCGGCGCCCGCGCTGCCGCCGAAGACCCGTGCGGCCACCTCGCGCCGGGCGTCGGCCAGCCACCGGTGCTGCTCGTCGGCCTGGGCGACCAGCCGCTCCAGCAGCGCCCGGTCCAGCCGGGGCTCGACCGCGGACAGCTCCAGCAGCGTCTCGAAGCCGGCGCGCTTGGCCAGGACGGCGGTGGCGATGAACTCGAACTCCACCAGGTCGCTCAGCGGCGAGCGGGAGAACAGCCGCCCGTTGAGCTTGGCGCGCGACAGCTTCTCGGCCACCCAGGTGCCCACCTGCTTGTAGGTCCGCACCGGGATGCCCAGCGCCGAGGCCATCGCCAGGTGCGCGGTGCGCTCCTCGCGCAGCTGGTCCAGCAGCTCCTCCAGCCGGCGCTCGTAGGGCGTGCCGCCGTGCCGGGCGAGCATCCGGGAGACCAGCTCCACCCCACCGGTCGCGGCGGCGAGGTGGTCGTTGACGTAGACGCCCAGCAGGTCCGGGGAGCGGATCCCGCCGTCGGCGGTGGGCTGGGACACGGGACCTCCAGGGCGGGCCGGCGCGGACCCGACCATTCTCGCCGCCGCATGATCACCGCGCTCGTCGGCGCGGGCCGGCGGGCTCACCCCTCGGCGCGGGCGAGCAGCCGCGCGGCGGCCGGGCGCAGCTCGCACTCGAGGTCCCAGCCCGCGACGGCCAGCCGCTGCCCCACCGCCTGGCGGCTCACCCCGAGCTCCGCGGCGGCCGCGGCCTGCGTGCGACCGGCGGTCAACAGGTCCACCGCCGCCCACGCCGACGGGCTGCGCCGGCCGACCAGGGCCGCCAGCGCGCCGAGCACCGCCTGGACGTCCAGCGCGTCGGCCGGCACCGGCCCCCGGACGGCCAGCCGTGCGGGGCGGCGCGTCGCGGCGGCGAGCGCGGCGGACGCCGCCGCGGTGGCGGTGGTCGCACCGGGCACCCGGACGGCAGGTCCCACCCCGACGCCGATCGGCCCGCGGCGCAGCCGCACCAGGCGCACGACGGCGTCGACCACCGCCGCCGGGTCGGTCAGCACGGCGGCGTCCTCGTCGGCGGCGGTGCACAGCGCGAACGGCACCCGGGGAGGGTGCGTCAAGGGTCAGAGCTTGTCGAGCACCTCGGCCGGGAAGCCGCCCGTGGCGACCGGGCCCCACGCGGAGACCGTGACGCGCAGCAGCGACTTGCCCTGGCGCCTCATCGCCGCCCGGTACTCGTCCCAGTCCGGGTGCTCGCCGCTGATCGAGCGGTAGTACTCCACGAGCGGCTCCAGCGCCTCCGGGAGGTCCAGCACCTCCGCCGTCCCGTCCACCTGCACCCAGGGACCGTCGAAGTCGTCCGACAGCACGCACAGCGAGACCGCCGGGTCGCGGCGGGCGTTGGCGACCTTGGCCCGCTGCGGATAGGTGGAGACGACGACGCGGCCCTGCCCGTCGACCCCGCAGGTGACCGGGGAGAGCTGGGGGCCGCCGGAGGCGCGCCGGGTGAGCAGCAGGGCCTTGTGCCGGGGCCGGAGGAACTCCAGCAGGGCGTCGCGGTCGACCCGCTCGGCGGTGGCGGTCCTGGGCATGCAGGTCACGGTAGTGCGACTCCCCCGGCCGCCGCCCGGTGCGCTCGGGGCGGCTGTGCTGCGATGGCGGGCATGAAGTTGCTCCCGGGACGCCAGCAGAAGGCCGACACGGCGCCCGCCGTCACCGACGTGCCGGGGGCGGCCACGACGGCGCCCGCACCGTCGGACGAGCGCGGGCCCCGCCTGCAGCGCGGCATCCGCCGGCTGGCCATCGCCTCGGCCGAGCTCCTGCTCATCGTGCTGGCGCTGTACGTGCTCGGGCGGATCCTCGGCATGCTGTGGGTGGTCCTGCTGCCCGTGGTGCTCGGCCTGCTCATCACCACCGTGCTGTGGCCGCCCACCCGCTTCCTGCGCCGGCACGGCTGGCCGCCGGCGCTGGCCGCCGCGACCGTCCTGCTGCTGTCGGTCGGGGCCTTCGGCGGCGTCATCGCCGTGATCGCCCCGCAGGTGGTCGACCAGGCGGAGGAGCTGGGCGCCCAGGTGGGCGGCGGCCTGCAGAACGTGCAGGAGTGGCTGCAGGGGCCGCCGTTCAACATCGACCAGGACCAGATCGGCGACGTCGTCGACAAGGCGATCGACCAGCTGCAGTCCCGCGCCTCCGACATCGCCGGCTACGCGGCGACGGGCGCGTCGGCGATCGGCAACGCGCTGGTCAACCTCGTGCTCGCCCTCGTCCTGGTCTTCTTCTTCCTCAAGGACGGGCCCCGCTGGGTGCCCTGGCTGGCCGCCCAGACCGGGCGCCGGACGGCCCCGCACGTCGCCGCGCTGTCGGCCAAGGCGTGGTCGACCCTGTCGGAGTTCATCCGGCAGCAGGCCTTCGTGGGCTTCATCGACGCCCTGTTCATCGGCATCGGGCTGTGGATCCTCGACGTGCCGCTGGTGCTGCCCCTGGCGGTCATCACGTTCTTCGCCGCGTTCGTGCCCATCATCGGCGCCGTCGTGGCGGGCGCGTTCGCCGTGCTCGTCGCGCTGGTGGACCAGGGCATCGGCACCGCGGTGGCGGTGCTGATCATCGTGCTGGTGGTGCAGCAGATCGAGGGCAACGTGCTGCAGCCGATCATCCAGGGCCGCGGGTTCAACCTGCACGCCGCGGTGGTCATCCTGGCCGTCACCGCCGGCGGGAGCCTGGCCGGCATCACCGGCGCCTTCCTCGGCGTGCCGGTGGCCGCACTCATCGCCGTCACCTACCGCTACGTCCGCGACCAGCTGGACGGGAAGTCGCCGGAGGTGAGCGACGCGGGTCTGCGCGCGCAGGTCGTCGGGGACGAGCAGGGCGTCCGGATGACGGCGGAACCGGCGGCGCCGCCGGCCGACCGGGGGCCGGCACCGGAGGAGGACGCCGGCAGCTGACCCCGGCGGGGGACGATGGGAATGCCCGGGCCCGCGCGCGGGCTCTGGGCAGGGACGGGGCACGGCCCGCCCCGACGTCGAGGAGGAGCACAGGTGGCGCTGCGACCGGAAGACCTGCTGGAGCTGCTGCCGGCGGCCCGGCCCTTCCTCGAGCGGGAGGAGTCGCTGGCCCAGCACGCCGACCCGGCGGGCGCCCGCCGCGGCCTGGTGCTGGTGCACGACCTGGCCGGCGACTTCGACGCCGCCCGCTCCGGGGCGGTGGCCGGCGCGCACCTGCTGGCGAGCCTGCCGCACGAGGTGATCGCCCGCTTCGACGTCGACTGCCTGGTCGACTACCGGGCGCACCGGCCGCGGATGACCTTCACCGGCGACAGCTACGCCGACGTCACGCTCCCCGAGATCGCGCTGTACGCGCTGGAGGACGACGCCGGCGAGCCGTTCCTCCTGCTGCACGGGGCCGAGCCCGACTACGCGTGGGAGCGGTTCGTCGCCGCCGTTCAGGGGCTGGTGGAGCGGCTGGGCGTCACGTCCGTGGTCGCGCTGCACGCCATCCCCATGCCGGTGCCGCACACCCGGCCGGTCACGCTGACCGCGCACGCCACGCGGCGGCAGCTGATCGAGAGCTACCCGGTCTACTGGGGGCAGGTGCGCATCCCCGGCAGCGTCGGCGCGCTGCTGGAGCTGCGGCTGGGCGAGGCCGGCGTCGACGCCTACGGGATCGCCGCGCACGTCCCGCACTACCTGGCGCAGGCGACCTTCCCGGCGGCCTCGCTGACCCTGGTGGAGCACCTGTCGCGGCTGACCGGCCTGCACCTGCCCACCGAGACGCTGCGCGAGGCCGCCGAGGCCAACCGCACCGAGGTCGACGAGCAGATCGCCCGGTCCCCGGAGAACACCGCCGTCGTCGCCGCGCTCGAGCAGCAGTACGACGACTTCACCGCCGCGCACGGGGACACCGGGCTGCTGGGCACCCGCGGCGAGGTGCCCAGCGGCGAGGAGATCGCCGACGAGTTCGAGCGGTTCCTCGCCGAGCAGGAGAAGCGCCGCGGCGACTGAGGAACGGCCCCGGTGCAGGCGCCCGCGCCGAGCGCGCGACGCGTGGGATGCACCGGGGTCCTCCTAGGCGAAGACGATCGTGCGGTCGCCCTCGACGATGACCCGGTCCTCGACGTGCCAGGTGACGGCCTGGGCGAGCACCTGCCGCTCGACGTAGCGGCCGACCCGGCGCATGTCGGCGACCGTGGCCCGGTGGTCGACCCGGGCCACCTCCTGCTCGATGATCGGGCCGGCGTCGAGCTCCGCGGTCACGTAGTGCGCGGTCGCGCCGATGAGCTTCACGCCGCGGTCGTGCGCCGCCTGGTAGGGGTTGGCGCCGACGAACGCCGGCAGGAAGCTGTGGTGGATGTTGATCAGCCGCTCCGGGAACCGGCTGCAGAAGTCCGGGGAGACGATCTGCATGTAGCGGGCCAGCACCACCAGGTCGGCGTCCTGCACGATCTCCAGCGCGCGGGCCTCGGCCTCGGCCTTGGTCTCCGGCGTGACCGGCACGTGGTGGAAGGGGATGCCCGCCGCCGCCGCGACCGGCTCCAGGTCGGGGTGGTTGGAGACGACGGCGGTGATGTCGGCGCGCAGGTCACCGGCGCGCACCCGGTAGACCAGCTCCTGCAGCGCGTGGTCGGTCCGGCTGACGAACACCGCGATCGAGGGCCGGGAGGCCGCCTCGGTCAGGCGCCAGGTCATCTGCCACTGGCGGGCCAGCAGGTCGAGCGCCCCCTCCAGCTGCGGGCGACGCTCGGCCAGGTCGGCGAGCACGAACTCCAGGCGGAGGGTGAACGTGCCCCCGGTCGGGTCCGACGAGTGCTGCTGCGAGTCGGTGATGTTCGCCCCGACGTCGGCCAGCAGCCGGGAGAGGACGGCGACGATGCCCGGGCGGTCGGGGCAGCGGACCACGAGGCGGCCGGCGTCGGCGGTGCGGGGGTCGGGCGGGGCGGCAGCGGACACGGCGTCGATCGTCGCAGAGCCCCCGCCGCGGCCCCGACCACCTCGGCCCGCGCCTGCCCCTCCCGGGGTAGCGGGGACGGGCTCAGACCTCGGGCAGCCGGGCCCGGGTGCGCCCGGCGACGTCGAACAGGTCGCCGTAGTCCTCGACCCGGTGCAGCACCTCCTCGGTGCGGAACCGCAGCAGCCCCGGGTCGGCGCCGGCGTTGACCGCGTCGACCTCGTCCCAGCCGATCGGCGTGGACACCGTCGCGTCGGGCCGGGCCCGCAGCGAGTAGGGCGCGACCGTCGTCTTCGCCGGGTTGTTCTGGCTCCAGTCGATCAGCACCTTCCCCGGCCGCAGCACCTTCTCCATGCGCCACACCACCTGGTCGGGCGTCTGCGCGCTGAACTCCTGCGCCAGCGCCCGGGCGTAGCGGCTGGGGTGGTCCCGGTCGGAGACGTGAATCGGCGCGTAGACCTGCATGCCCTTGGACCCCGACGTCTTGACCACGGGGTCCAGCCCGTCGGCGACGAGGCGCTCGCGCAGCCGCTCGGCGACCCGGCAGCACTCGCGCAGCCCGGTCTGCGGTCCCGGGTCGAGGTCGAGCACGAGCAGGTCCGGCAGCGCCGCCTGGCGCCTGCTGCCGATCTGCCACTGCGGCACGTGCAGCTCCAGCGCGGCCAGGTTCGCCGCCCAGGCGAGGTCGGCGACGGTCTCCAGCAGCACCATCTCCAGTGTCTCCCGTCCCCGGGAGCTGCCGGGGCTGGGGACGGTCACCTTCCGCACCCAGTCGGGGGCGTGCCGGGCGCTGTTCTTCTCGAAGAACGCCTGGCCCTCGACGCCGTCGGGCCAGCGGGTGAAGGTCACCGGCCGGCCGGACAGGTGCGGCAGCAGCACCGGCGCGATCCGCACGTAGTAGTCGATGACCTGCGCCTTGGTGAACGAGACCTCCGGGAAGAGGACCTTCTCCAGGTTCGAGACCTCGAGCTGGCGGCCGTCCACGCGCACCCGCTGCCGGCTCACGCCTGCCACTCCTCGGTCACGTCGTCGGGGTCGAGGTCGTCGCGCAGTCCGCGCCAGGACGGGTGGCGCATCCGTCCCTCGGCGGTCCACCCGGCGAAGGCCACCTCGCCGACGAGCCGGGGCTCCGCCCAGCGCGCGTCCCGGGTCACCTCGCGGGGGAGGGCGCCGGCGAACGGGGAGGTGCTGCGCGCCGTCAGCAGGGCGTCCAGTTCCCGCAGCGCGGCGTCGGGGAAGCCGGTGCCGACGTGACCGGCGTACACCAGCCGCCCCTCGTCGTCGTGCACGCCGACCAGCAGGGACCCGACGCCGCCGGCCCGCCGGCCCTGCCCGGGCCGCCAGCCGCCGACGACGACGCTCTGCATCCGCAGGTGCTTGACCTTGCGCCACTCCGGGGCGCGGACGCCGGCGCGGTAGGGGCTGTCCAGCCGCTTGGCGACCACGCCCTCCAGGCCGTTGGCCCGGCTGGCCGCGTGCACGTCGGCACCCCCGCCGCGGAACCACGGCGTGGCCACCCACCGCTCCCCCTCCGGCCGGAGCTCGTCGAGCCGGGCCCGGCGCTCGGCGTAGGTCAGCGCGGTGAGGTCCGCGCCGTCGAGGGCGAGCAGGTCGAAGACGAGGTAGGTGACCGGCGCCGCGGCCGCCATCCGCGCCACCTCGGGGCCGGTGCGGTGCATGCGGCCCTGCAGCGCGCCGAAGTCCGGCCGGCCGAGCGCGTCCAGCGCCACGACCTCGCCGTCCAGGACGGCGTCCCGCCCGGCCAGCGCGGCGGGCAGCCGCGCGAGCTCCGGGTAGCGGACGGTGATCTCGGTGCGGCTGCGGGCCCACAGGCCGACGTCGCCGCCGCGGACGCGCGACACGGCGCGCACGCCGTCCCACTTGAACTCGTAGCCCCAGCGCTGGTCCTCCGCGGCCGGGGGCAGCTCGCCGGGCGTGGCGAGCATCGGCGCGGGGACCGGCGGCGGCTCGGGTCGGGCCACCTCAGGCGCTGCGGCGGGTCCGCTTGGCCGGGGCCTTCTCGGCCGCGGTCGTCTTCTTCGCCGCGGTGCCCGTCTTCTTCGCCGGCGCCTTCTTCGCGGTGCGCTTCGCGGGCGCCTCGTCCGCCCCGTCGCCGGCGGCCCTGCGCGGTGCGGTCGCCTTCTTGGCCGGGGCGCGCTGCGCCGGCGCGGAGTCCTCGTCGTCGGCGCTGCCGCCGCGGGCCTTCTCCACGCTGCGGCGCAGGGCGCTCATCAGGTCGACGACGGCCGCGCCCGGGTCGGCGGTCTCGGGGACCGGCTGCACGTCGCCGCCGGTCTGCTTGGCCTCCAGCAGGGCGGTCATCGCCTCGCGGTAGTCGTCGGTGAACTCGTCCGGGTCGAACGCGCCGCTCATCGAGGAGATCAGCGCCTCGGCCATCTGCAGCTCCTGCGGCCGGACGGTCACGTCCTCGTCGAGGAAGCCGAAGTCGGGCCGGCGGATCTCGTCGGGCCAGCGCATGGTGTGCAGCACCAGGACGTCGTCGCGCACCCGCAGCACGGCCAGGGACTCGCGCTGCCGCAGCGCGATCTTGGTGATGGCCACCTGCCCGGCGTTGGCCAGCGCGTCGCGCAGCAGCACGTACGGGCGGACGGCGGGCCCGTCGGGCTCCAGGTAGTAGGTCTTCTCGAACAGGATCGGGTCGATCTCGTCCTGGTCGACGAACTGCAGGACGTCGATCTCCCGGCGCGTGGACAGCGGCAGCTGGTCGAAGTCCTCGTCGGTCAGGATCACCAGCTGCCCGTCGGGGAGCTCGTAGCCCTTGGCGATGTCGGCGTACTCGACCTCCTCGCCGTCGATCGAGCAGACCCGCTTGTACCTGATCCGGCCGCCGTCGGCGGCGTGGACCTGGTTGAAGCGGATGTCCTTATCCTCGGTGGCGGTGTAGAGCCGCACGCCGATGCTGACCAGCCCGAAGGAGACCGCACCCCGCCAGATCGACCGCACGCCGCGCCTCCTCCCGCCCCCCACCGACACCCGAACCCGCAGCCTAGGCCCGGTGCGGGGCCCGCGGCAGGTCGACGGCGGCGACGCTCCCCCGTCCGGGGCAGGCCCCCGGCGGGCGCGTCCTCAGGCGACGCCCTGGGGGTCGTCCCTGGGCGCGGGGTCCAGCCCGCCGTTCTGGATCGCGTCGTAGACGAACTGCAGGACGTCGGAGGAGGCGACCAGCGTCATCGTCAGCGCCGCCAGCCGGGTGGCGCGGGGTGCGGTCGCGTAACCGAACACCAGGCCGGTGGCGACCCACTGGGCCAGGCAGAACGGGCAGGTGAGCAGCTCCCCCACCGCGTGCTTCACCCCGCCGTGCTCGCGGACCTCCTCGGCCACCTCCGCGTGCCCCGACGGCCCCTGGAAGGCGGTGAAGGGCGCGCGCAGCGGGGCGGTGACCGGGTCCTTCGCGATGCGCCGGGCCAGCCGGAAGGTCGCGACGGCGAGCAGCGCGGCGTCCCCGGGCGGGATCCGCTCGGGCAGCTCACGGCCCGACGCCCGGACGGCCGCCACGCCGGCGGAGACCACGCCCAGGTAGACGCCCATCGCGCCGAGGTCACCGGCCAGCGGGCGGGGCTCGCCCCGGGAGTACTCCCTCCGCTGGACGCGCGCCCAGCGCCGGAGGGGCGCCAGGGACGCGGAGCCGGTCCGCCGCAGGTCGTCGCCGATCGCCATGCGGCACGCGCTACCCGCCCGGCGGGCGGGGAACCCCTCCCGGGTGCCGGACCGGCGCCGCCGCATGGTCTCGGGACCTCCGGGTAGGCGGGGAGGGACCGCGGCCGGTGCACCGACCGGCCGCCGACGAGGCAGCGCGCCACCGCGCGCAGGAGGAGGCAGCAGCCGATGACCACCCCCGAGGGCCAGACCGCCCGGGACGTCCGCCCCGAGGACGAGGGCGTCCCCGAGGTCGCGCAGGACGACTCGCCCACCCAGACGTGGAACGAGGACCCGGAGTTCGCCCCGCTGCCCGGCGAGCGCCCCGGGGCGTCCACCGACTTCGGCACCACCGCCTACGAGCAGTCGGCCGGCGAGTCGCTGTCGGGTCGCCTGGCCCGCGAGGAGCCCGACGTGCAGCCCGGCGTCCGGGCCGCCGAGGACCCGCAGCGGGCGTCGGTCCAGCTGGAGCAGGACACGTCCCCGGCCTCGGACTCCGGGACGAACGCGACCGCCGACGACGTCGAGGCCACGGCCGACGCGGCGGCCGGCGGGGAGGGGCCCGAGGAGGCGGCGGTGCACGTCGTCGACGGCTGATCGACCGCGGGCCGGGGCACGCCCGGCGACCGGCCGCCCGGGCGCCCCGCGCCCCGGGCGGCTGGTTGGCGGTGGGGAACGCGGGTGTCTACGTTGTAAGCGCGGTTGAGCAGGCAGCCGTGCCCGCGCCGGGCCCCCGGCACGGGGATCCCCGACCGGGCTCACTGCCCGGGGGCGCCGACACCGGCGCCTCGCACAGCGGTAGATTGACCGCGCGGTGGCGCCGGAGGGTGCCGCCGTTGAGAGGAGTTCGCCCGTGACCACTCCCGACCTGCCCGCCGAGGGTCAGTCCGACGTGCCGACCGAGGGCACGGAGGCCCCCTTCGACGACGTGATCACGCTCTCCACCGCCACCGGTGAGGACGGCGTCGTCACGGTCACGGTCGTCGGCGAAGTGGACACCTTCACCGCGCCGGTGCTCCGCTCGTCGCTGGACACCCAGCTGGAGCAGCAGCCGCGCGAGCTCGTGATCGACCTCTCCGGCGTCCAGTTCCTGGGCTCGGCCGGCCTCGCGGTGCTCGTGGAGACGCAGAAGTCGGCGCGCAGCCGCGACGTCGAGCTCCGGCTCGTCGCCACGACCCGGGCGGTCACCCGCCCGCTCGAGGTGACCGGCCTGATCGACCTGTTCACGATCGTCGACGGCAGCGCCCGCTGAGGGTGCTCCCCGCCTGACCGACGACGAGGGCCCCCGCCGATCCGGCGGGGGCCCTCGTCCGTCCCGGGGTCCTCAGGCGTGCAGCAGCCGGCAGACGGCCGCCTCGAGGACCCGCTGCGCGTCGCGGTCGTTCTCGGCCCCGGCCGCCTCCCGCAGCGCCGGCGCGACGGTCTCGCCGTGCTCGAAGCGGTCGACCACCCGCGGGTCCACGTAGCTGGCCTTGCACACCGCGGGCGTGTTGCCCAGCTGCTCGGAGACCGCCCGGTACGCGGAGCTGATCACCTTCTTACGGCCGGTGCGCGACCTCGGCGGCGGGGCCTCGGCCAGCTGGGCCGCCATGAGCACCGTCGCCGTCCACGTGCGGAAGTCCTTGGCGGTGATCTCCGCGCCGCTGATCTCCTTGAGGTAGGCGTTGATCTCGGTGCTGGTGACGTCGCGCCAGGTGCCGTCGTCCAGCTGGTAGGCCAGCAGCTCCTCCCCCGTCCCCTCGGGCCGCTTCAGCAGCGCCCGCACCACGTCGGCCGTAGGCCGGTCGGTGATCTCGACCTCGCGTTCGATGCCGCCCTTGGCCGTGTAGGAGTAGAAGGTGCGCTCCCCGCGCACCGAGACGTGCTCGCGGCGCAGCGTCGCCAGGCCGTAGGTGCCGTTGTCCTCGGCGTACTGCTCGCTGCCGACGCGGAACGCGCCGAGGTCGAGCAGCCGGACGGCGCAGGCGAGCACCCGCTCCCGGTCGAGACCGCGGCTGTGCAGCGCCGCGACCACCTCGTCGCGGACGTCGGGCAGCTGGGAGGCGATCTCCAGCACCCGCTCGTGCTTGGCCGCGTCCCGCCGGGCGCGCCACTGGTCGTGGTAGCGGTACTGCCGGCGGCCGGCGGCGTCGACCCCGGTCGCCTGGATGTGCCCGTTGGGCCACGGACAGATCCAGACGTCCTTCCACGCGGGCGGGATCGCCAGGGCGCGCAGCCGGTCCAGCCGGTCGTCCCTGATCAGGACGCCGTCCTCGTCGTAGAAGGCGAACCCCCGTCCGGCGCGCCGGCGCCGCCAGCCCGGCCCGTGCACGTCGCTGCGCCGCAGTCTCACCCCCGGTGGATGCGCGCCGGCACCGTTCCCCAAACGGCGCCGCGGCCCCGCTCACCCGCTCAGCGGATGTCGACCAGCCCCGCCAGGCCGCTGATCTCCAGCACGTGCCGGGTCACGCCGCCCTCGGGGGCGTGCACGACCAGCTGCCACCGCTCGTCGCGGGCGATGCGGGCCATGGCCAGCACGACCCGGACGGCGGCGCTGCTGAACAGGGTCACGCCGGTGAGGTCGAGCTCGACCCGGCCGGTGCCGCCGTGGCTGGCCTCCAGCAGCCGGATCCGCAGCTGCTCGGCGCTGAGCAGGTCCAGCTCCCCGGACACGCGCACCACCGGTCGCTCCCCGCCGCGGTCCACCACGACCTCGGCGGCGGTGCCGGCGGGCGGGTGCTCGCCGTCGGTGTCCGGGGTGCGGCGCAGGCGCAGCCGCAGGGTCACGGTCGTCCCGGCCTCGCCCTGCAGGACCACCCCGTCGACGAGCTGGCGCATGATCAGCAGGCCGCGGCCCCGGCTGCCGGGGTCGCGGTCCGGTGGCCGCCAGGTGCCCTCGTCGCGGATGGTCACGGTGAGCACGCCGTCGAGGTCGACGGCGGCGCTGACGTGCATGGGCCCCGGCTCGGTGTCGCGGTAGGCGTGCTCGGCCGCGTTCGCGGCCGCCTCCCCCACCGCGACCATGATCCCCACCCGGTCCTGCTCGCCCATGCCGAGCTGGTCCAGCCACGCGCCGACCCGGCGCCGGACGGCGGGCAGCGAGGAGGGCACCGCGGGCAGGTCCAGCCGCAGCGGGGCGGGCGTGTGCGCCAGGCGGTGCGCCACGAGGACGGCGACGTCGTCGGGCCGGCCCTCCGGCGTGGGCAGCATCTCGACGACGGCGGTCGCCAGCTCCGCCGAGCCGATGTCGTCCCGGGGGTCGCCGCGCAGCACCACCGAGCGGGCCACCTCGGCCAGGTGGGTGAGGCCCTGCGTGGGCGGCGGCCCGGAGGCGGTGACCGCGCCGTCGGAGAAGAGCACCAGCGTGGCGCCCTGCTGCAGCACCGCGTGCGAGACCTCGGTGCGCATCCCGGGCACGCTGCCCAGGGGCGGGCGCGGGACCAGCGGCAGGAAGGTCGTGCTGCCGTCCGCGGCCACGAGCAGCGGTGCCGGGTGACCCGCGGCGGCGTAGGCGAGCCGGCCGGTGCCGGCCTCGAGCACGCCGTAGAAGACCGACGCGCCCTCGACGTCCTCCATCTGCGCGGCGAACTCGTCGAGCGCGGTGACCACCGCGGCCGGCCAGGGATCGCGCATCGCCAGGGAGCGCATGGCGCCGCGCAGTCGGCTCATCGCCCCGGCCGCCGGCACCCCGGCGCCCACCGCGTCGCCGATGACGAGCGCCAGCCGCCCCGACCCGAGCGGGAACGCGTCGTACCAGTCCCCGCCGGCCGCACCCACGGAGGTCGCCCGGTCGTAGCTGCCCGACAACCGGATGTCGGGCAGCAGCGGGAGCGACGGCGGCAGCAGCGCCGACTGCACCTGCTCGACCAGGTCGCCGTCGTCGGCCCGGCCGCCGTCCGGTCCGGCAGCGCCGGCGGCGGTCTCCAGCAGGAGCAGCAGCCCGGGCCCGCCGGACACCGGCAGCGGCTGCATGACCAGGGTCACCGGCGGCCCGTCGGTGCCCAGCGGTCCGGTGACGGTCTCGGTGCGCCCCGTGCGCAGCGCCTCCCCGGCCAGCTCGGTGACCGGCCGGCCGGCGACCCGGGGCAGCTGCGTGCCGGCGCCCAGCTCGCGTGCGCGGGCGTTGGCCCAGACGGGCGCGAAGCCGGCCCCGGCGAGGCAGTAGACGGCCGCGGGGGCGTGTTCGAGGGCAGCCACAATCGCGGCCGGTCCCGCGGCATCGGCGGGCGGGCGGTCCGGCGACCGGGCGTCCTGGGTGGTGTCCATCCTCGGCCAGTGGACACCAGCCCCCGGGGCCCGGCAACCGCGCCGCCAGCGCGTTTGGCCTCGTCACCGGCCGGGTAGCCGAGCCCGTCGGCGCAGGGGTCCGGGTCGTCCCGCGACCCCCTCGGGGATGCGTTGGCAGGATGGAGCGGGACCGGCGCCGGCGAGGTGCCCGGTGCGGACGACGATCGAGGAGCAACGACGCATGGTGGATCGCAGGGGTGCCGTCGGGCAGGACGGGCGGCGGGCCGAACGGCTGGAACTGCGGGTGCCCACCACGCCGACGCAGCTGCCCGCCGTCCGCGCGATGGCCGGCGACCTGGCCATCCGGATGGACTATGACCTGGACTCGGTGGAGGACCTGCGGCTGGCCGTCGACGAGGCCTGCGCCACGCTGGCCGCCGTCGGGCTGCCCGACGAGCCGCTGACCGTGGTCTTCGAGACCACCCGCAGCGGCCTGCACATCGACGCGTGGGTGCCGACCGCCGACGGCACCGAGGTGCCGCGGGACGGGTTCGGCTGGGCGGTGCTGCAGACCCTGGTCGACGGCGTCGACGCCCGCCCGGCGACCCAGGCCGAGGTACCCGCGGGCGACGGCAGCGGCGCCGCGGTCGCCCTGATCTCGGTGGACAAGTACCTCCCGGGCCAGTCCCCGACGACCGTCGGTGGCCCGGGCCGCAACGTGTCGGTCGCGCGGTGACCCGGGGGGCCGCGACCGGACACCCGACCGCCGAGGAGGAGACCCTGCGCGGTGAGGAGACCGTCCCCGGGTCCGACCGGGCGGGGCACGGCGAGACCGACACCGACGCCGTCGAGGACAGCGACGCCGTCGACGACACCGACACCGACACCGACGAGGACGCCGACGAGCACGAGGCGGACCGCGGCGGGGCCTCGGACGCCCCGGGTGCCGTCGTCCCGGCGCCGCGCGCCGAGGGCGAGGACGCCGCGCCGGTCTCGGACAACCGGCGGCGCGCCGAGCGGACGGCGCCGCTGTTCGCCGAGCTCGCCACGCTGGACAAGGACGACCCGCGCCGCGAGCGGCTGCGGGAGGTCCTGGTCGAGGAGCACCTGCCGCTGGTGCGGCACTTCGCCCGCCGGTTCAGCAACCGCGGCGAGCCGTTCGACGACCTGCTGCAGGTCGGCACGCTCGGCCTGATCGCCGCCATCGACCGGTTCGACCCGACGCGCGGGGTGGAGTTCCTCTCCTTCGCCGTGCCGACGATCACCGGCGAGATCAAGCGGCACTTCCGCGACCAGGGCTGGTCGGTCCGGGTCCCGCGGCGGCTGCAGGAGCTGCACCTGTCGCTGAACTCCGCGGTCGGCGAGCTGGCGCAGAAGAACGGCCGGGCGCCGACGCCGAGCGAGCTGGCCGAGCACCTGGGCATCCCCCGCGAGGAGGTGCTGGAGGGGCTGGCGGTCGCCAACGCCTACCGCAGCAGCTCGCTCGACGAGCGGCTGTCCGGGGAGGACGACTCCCCCACGCTGGCGGCGACGCTGGGCGAGGAGGACGCGGCGCTGGAGGGCGTGGAGTACCGGGAGTCGCTGCAGCCGCTGCTGGCCACCATCCCGCCCCGCGAGCGGCGGATCCTGATCCTGCGGTTCTTCGGCAACATGACCCAGTCGCAGATCGCCGCCGACATCGGCATCTCGCAGATGCACGTGTCGCGGCTGCTCAGCCAGACGCTGGCCAAGCTGCGCGAGGGCCTGCTCAAGGACTGAGGACCACCGGACGCCGGGAGCCCGGGACCCGTCGGGTCCCGGGCTCC